>JANNVM010000860.1:0-10857 GCA_031414455.1 Verrucomicrobiota bacterium | reverse complement strand
GGAAGGAAATGGTGGTGGTGTCCGGGTTGGCGGCCGGCGTCCGGGCACTATCGAAATTCGCCATTTTCTGGAGGATTTGTTCCAGTTCGAGGGCATTGCGGGCCTTGAGGATGGAACCGATGTCCCATGACTCGCCGATCGAGGCGTGGGCGACGCTGAAGCGCTCCTGCCATTTATATTCCAGCGCCCGGCAGGTGAAGAAGACCCAGCGCTGGGCCTCGCGGAAGGCGGCGTCCGCATTCAGCAGTTCCCGCTCGGCGCGGACGTAGTGAATGGGGTCGGCGTAGTAGCGTTTGGAGAGCGCGCTGCGATTCGCATCAAGGTACGAGGAGAGGCGTTCGATTTCGCGGCGCAGGCCGGATTCGTCGGCCCTCGCCTGAGCGAGAGCGGTGAAGTTCGCTTCGATCTCCATTTTGTTGGAGAAAGCCTCGCGCATGAGGGCCCCGGCTTCGAGGAGCGCCTGCTTGACGGTGAGGGGCACTTCCGCCAGAGCGAGCGTGCTCTCGTAGCTCATGGCGGCATTGTCCAGTTCCTGCTGTCGCTGTGAGTTGCGAACTGCCGCCTCCGTCTGGATGACCGTGTTCACGGCGCCGGCCACACCGGCGTAGGTCGCGTTGGTGCCCGCGGCCGCCGCCTGGACGGGGTCGGCGCCCACGCCTCCGAGGATTCCCGTCACCGCAAAGATGGTGTCGGCGGCGGCGGCGGCAGCGGCAGCCAGTCCGGCCTAGATGTGGATTTCAGTCCATGCGGCGGAAGTCCTGTTGAGATAGGCCGTCCGGGCGCCAGTGATCTGTTCATCGAGTCCGTCGGCAATGGAGACGGCCTCGTTGGCGGTCCTGATGTCCTCAAGGAGCTTGAGGGTGAGGGCGCCGAGGGTGGCGTTTTGACGTTCGAGGCTGGCGATGGTGCGCAGGGTGGTCCGCAATTCGCCATTGCTCTGGTGCGGGTGGACGCCGTCCCAGCCGGCATTGCCCACGGTGAAACCGGTGATCTGTTCGAATCGCAGAGCGTAGTCGTCTTCGAGTCCGTTGAGTTGCTCGCCGACTTTGTCCACCGACTCGCGGAAGGTGTAATAAGCCTGGACCGCCCCGCCGCCGGAGGATTGATTGTTGGGATCGCCGAGGATGTCGAGGGCAATGGACAGGGGCCCGATGCCGGTGCCATTCGACGCGACTTCCAGGGCCTTGAAGGCCAGTTGATCGTAGCTGTCGAATTTATTGGCAACCCATCCGCCGGGCACGAGGATGAGGAAGTTGGGATCAAGGCCGAGGACGTTGACGGTGCCATTGAGGAAGCCGCGAACGTTGACGCAGTCGTTCATCGCGGTTTCGACGAGGGTGATGGCCCCGCGCACGCCAGTGGCATCGTATTGCGAATTGTTGAAGTCCACGCCGGCAAACATCCGCCGCAGGCTGCGGAAATCCTCGGCTCGCGGCCCCTGCACGCCGGAGAGAAGATTGCGCGCCTCCGTGATATCACCGGTTTTCTTTCTCATGCCCAGCAGCCGGGCGAGATCGGCGTTGAACTGGATGTGCTGGCCGAGAATAGTTAGCAGCGTGCGGTAGTCGCGGTAGCCGGAGAAGGTGTTATCCGTGCCTGGCTCGATGACGTCTTCGACCGGTCCGCCGGTCGTGGTGGCATACTGCGTTGGCACTTGATTGCGCTGCGGCACCTCGCGCTGGAAAATCCAGTAGCCGAATGGCGCACCGCCCGCGGACGGATCCACGTTTCCTGGCTCGAAGCCTTCCATCTCGATCGAGAGCAGCTCGTTGTAACAGGCCAGCACCCGGGTGGTGAGCGTGAGCAGTTCCCGATAGGTGGCGATCTCGTTATCCACGATGAAAGCGGTAGGGCTGGCGAGACCCAGCCGGACGGTGGCCAGCTTCGCGAGACGTTTCCGGGCGAACTGCATCTCCACCACGTTGAGGTCGTAATAAATGTCGAGCAGGGCAGCCTGCAAATCGCGGTCCAGCGGGCTGAACGCGAGCGCCTCGCGAAGGATGGCGATCTGTTCCTTGGCCTTCGTCCGGTCGGTATCGTTGAACCATGGATTGGCGCCGTCGGCTGTGTTCCCGAACGTCTGTTCGAAGAGATTGAGGATGGCCGGCGTGCCATCGCCCGGAACATCGCCATACATCAGCCACTTGTAGCGGAAAATCCGGCCGGGGTTTAGCGCGGTCCCCGCGATGGAATCCCGGGAACCCGTGACACCGGCAGCCGTGCCATAGCCGTCCGGATAGAGAACTGAATAGACGGGCGCATGGCCATTGAATCCGGCACAGCGCAGGACGTCCTCCGCGAAGCCCTGATACGGACGGCGCGAAAAGGAGGCGGCGGCCGTGCCGAAGGTGGCCTCACGAAGCTGCATGCCGCCGCCCTGGGGGATGACGGTATTTGTTCCGTTGGCGATGTGACCCTGGAGAAAGACCACGCCCCCGGCCCTCGCAGTGCCGGGGGTTTTGGCATTCGGCGTGCCGGTGATGTTGAGGTAGTCGGGCCTTACGATGGGAACCGGCAATTGCGCGGCGGCAAAACCGGCGAAGGAGAGGAGGCTGAGCAGGACAAGTGGTTTCATGGCAGTCGAAGAGGGTGAATCCGGGGGTGGTGAGGGTGTCCGGATCAGGGCTGGAGTTCGCTGGGGACGACCGCGGCTGCCGGCAGATCCTTCACAATCGTGAACATCCCGGTGGTCGTCCGGTTGAGATAGGTTTTCCCGGCAATTCCGGAGGCAATGACTTCTGAGTAGGTGCCGGCGATAATCTTGTTCCGGTCGATGAAGGCCGGGTTCTGTGCATTCAGCGTGAGGGTTCGCTGGAGGTTCGCATTCGCGGCGATGGTGCCGGTGACGCCCGCGGGCATGGCCGGTGAAACCAGGTGGAACTGCGCCCCCGTATCGATGATCCCCGTCCCGGCCCAGATGTTCTGCGGCGCGGAAGGAATGACCCCCTCCGATTGCGAACCGGAGACGCCGGCCGGCCGCGCCAGGCCGTCGGCCGTTCCGGACACAAATTCAGCCGTAGTGACGGTGCTGCCGGCGCTGCGGAGGATGCGGACGCGGAAATTGCGCTCCGTTTCGGCATCGCGCAGCACGCCATTCCAGTAGCCGTCGTTGTCGCCAAGGCAGATCACATGCGTGGACTGTCCGCCGCGACGGTAGCCTCCGCCGGGAGGATCCGCGTCCAGTTCCAGAACGAGCAGGCGCTCGGGAGAGATCGCCGCATTGTCATTGAGAGTGACCGGAATGAACCGGCTGCCGGCGGGCACATTTACAGATCCGCTAAGCGCCGTGTAGTCTGCCGGGGCCGCTGCCGTGCTGCGGGCATTCACCCGGTAACGGACGGTGCCCGTGTAATTCCCCGTGACCACCAGCTCGACCTGATGGACGCCCGCGCCTTCCGTCACTGACGACAGCGGAGCCGCGAACTCCACTGACGGCAGCAGGGCCTGGTCCGGCTTGCTCGCCGCACTGCGCGGATCAGTCCCGTAAACGAATTCCATGCCGTCGTTGAACCCGTCGTTGTCGGTATCATGCTGCGCGGGATCGCTCGTGAAGAGCGGACCGGCGGCGGTGATTCTCCAGCCGGTCGTCTCAAAGGTATTGGAAAGCCCGTCGCCATCGGTGTCTTCGGTCGTGCCGGACAATCCCACGATGCGGTAGAATTGTTTCCCCGCACCGGGCCGCGTGATCGTGGTCCGGAAGAATCCGCTTTGTCCCGGGACGGCGGCGAATGTCGCCGTCACCGGATTCCATGTCCCGGCGGCCATGCCCGGCGAACCCTCCAGCCGGTAGCCGGTGCTGCCGCCCGTATTCTGGACGGTGATGGTGATCTGATTGCCGGACTGGGTGAGTCCGGTGACTTTGAGCGACTGCGCAGAGGAAGTCGAAGCAAGGGCCAGCGCGAGGCCGGCAGCGAAGGATGTTGAAGAAAGCGGATGGTTCATGAATATCGTGCGGGAGATGCGCTCCCCAATTGATAAGCAGGGGATTTCCGGACGATCTTTACCGGAAAAGTGAAAATAGTTTTCGGAGGCCCGTGGCCCGCCGCTGCGGGGCGGGCCAAAAACCAGGTAGGGACGTGCTCCCGCGCGTCCCACTTCAAGCGGGCCGGCGTCTCAGCGCCGGGCGGCGCGGAGCAACGTAGTCATGGGCTTCAGCCCGTGACGGACACGGCGGCGGGCTAAAGCCCTGGACTACTTTGCTCCGCACCTCCTCCGACCGGAATAATGGGACATGCAGGAGCATATCCCTACCTGGTTTTAACGGCCTGCGGCCCGGGATCATAGACGTCCACTTTTTGCAGGGCGCAGAAGTGTTCGTCCGATCCGCCTACGAGGAGAACTCTGCCGTTTTTCAGGAGCGTGGCGGTGTGCGAAGCACGGTGTGAGGGAAGGTCCGGCGCCGGGGACCATGTGTCCGTGGCGGGATCGTAGAAGAGAGCGGTGTTCACCGGGCTGCCGCGGAAGCCGCTGTCGCCGGAGACGAAGTTGGGATCCATCTGGCCGCCGGCGACGATTACCTTGCCGTTGGGCAGCAGCGTGACTGAAGGATAGAGACGCCGGGCGGGCCAGGGCGCGGCGGGTTTCCAAATACCGGTGAGCGGATCGTAGCGATCGCAGGCGGGGGGAGGCACCGCTGCCCCGATGGATCCGCCACAGATGAGCACCCCGCCGCCGGGCAGGGCGATGGCGGCAGCACCGCTGCGGGGAACGTTGAGGGAACCCGTGCTGGTCCATGCACCGCTCTTCGGATCGTAGAGTTCGCAACTGCCGAGTGTGGCACCCTTCGCATCCACTCCGCCGGCGGCGAGGACTTTTCCATCGGCGAGCAGGGCCCACGAGGCGGCGTAACGGGGAGTGAGCAGCGCGCCGGTGGGGGACCATGTGCCGGTGGCGGGATCGTAGAGTTCGCAGCCGGCGGCAATGTCCGTCGCTGCAAATCCGCCTGCGGCGAGCACTTTGCCATCTGTCAGGGCGATGAAGGCACCGCCGTCGTGAGGAGTCGTCATGGCACCGGTGGCACTCCATGTTTCGCTGGCAGGATCGTAGAGTTCACAACTCTTCAGTAAATCGGCTCCGTGCCCCCTGCCGCCGGCAACGAGGACTTTGCCGTCCTGGAGCAATGTCAGCGCCGGGTCCCAGCGCGGGCGGCGCAGGGGGGCGGCGGGCATCCAGACGGCTTCGTCAGGATCGTAGAGCAGGCAGTCGGAGAGCGGCACCATGGCGGTGCTGCGGATGCCGGCGACGAGGACTTTCCCGTCTGGCAGCAGGATGGCCTGGTGGTTCCGGAACGGAAAAGGCAGATCGCCGGTCGGAGCGGGCGGGGCCTCCGGTTTTCCCGCGTCATCGGTCTCCAAAATTTCGAGAGTGCCGCGGGGTGAACTGTAGAGGAGCGCGCGGTCCTGACAATTTTCGCCCCGGGCGAAGTGGATCCAGTTCGCCGGCTCGTCGAGATGAAACGCGAGACGCTCGCGGCGGGCGAACTCGCCGGGTCCGGGCTGCGCGGAGAAGATCTTAAGCGTGTCGTCGCCGCTGGTGGCGACGAGGGTGCCGTCGCAGGAAACGGCTATGGCAGTGACGGCGGTGCGGTGCGCGGGCCAGGCGAGCGCGGGGATTTCCTGCCAGTTGGCGGTGTCCCAGACGCGGACGCGGCCGTCTTCATTGCCGGTGAACAGCCGGTGCCCATCGCGCGAGAAGACGACCACCGTATCGTTGTCTCGCGGGTCGCCGCCGAGAGTGGCGACAATATTCCCCGGCTCTGCGAAACGATGGATGGTGACCCGCGGGCCAAAGTCGGAAGTGGCAATCCATTCGCCGTCCGGTGAAAGGTCGTGATTTGCGTAACGAGTGAAACCCAGTCCGAAATACGAGCGGGCTTTGAGTCCGAGGTCGCCGCTCCATGTCAGGGTGCCCTTGACGAGATCCACGGTGAAGAGCCAGCCCTCGTAGGCGCCGGCGAGCCGCTTTTCATCCCGCGACAGCACCCCTCGCCGGGTCCGTCCCATGCCGGTGTTTGGTGCCGGCACGGCTCCGCTCAGGCGCTGTTGCTCGCGCAACTGCCCGCCGTCCGGCATCCAGATCAGCACTTGGCCTGTGATCCGGTCATGCGTCACGACGCGTCCGTCGCTCAGCACGGCGAGAGGGGCCTGCGCCGGGCCCGTCGGGAGGGTCACATGGTAAATGCCGGCACGCGAAAGCGGGACATTGCACAGCCGTGCCACATCGCCCTCAAGGTAGAGCACGCGAAGGCCATCGGCGGAAGCGGCGGGATGGTAGAGCGGGTAGGTGGTATCCATGTGGCCAATCCGGACGGCACGGTGTGCGGCTGCCACCGGCCACTGACGAAGCGTGCGATCCTCGCTGGCGGTGATGAGACTGCCGGCCGGATCGAAAACGAGGTCCGAGACCTGCTTTTCGTGCCCGAGATAAAAACGGGCGCGGCCATCCTGAGCGGATCGTGTGGTGAGATTGGCGGGCGGAGCATGGGCGCCGCGGCCATCCACCGGCTGACAGCGGGCGGGATCCACGTCGTCGTCGTAACTGTTCTGATTCGAACCTTCGGGACTGCCGCGGGTAATGTCATAGAGCCGTACGACACTGTCGCCGCCGACGATACCCAACTGCCGTTCCTGCGGATCGAAAGCGAGGGCATGAATGGGAAACCGCATCACGCTATCAAAGACTGCCATGCCGGTCGCGACCTCAAGGACCCGGGCGGCCCGGCGCAGGTTCGGCCCGGCGGAAAAGGCGAGGAATTTTCCGGAGCGGGAAAAAGCGAGGACGCCCGGGTATTCCAGACCCGGCATTGAGTAAAGAGGCGCGGGGATTTTCGTGTAATCCCCGTCGGCCTGATAGACGTGGAGCGTCCGGGCCCATGATGAGGGGGTCGCCTCGACGAGTTGCAGGACAAACGAGCGGCGGTCGGGCGAGACAGCAAGAGGTGCGCACATTTGCGGGAAGCCGGTGCGCGGGATGTCAGTGCCGGCGGCGGTGACGCCGCGGAAGTTGAGGATCCACGCGCCAGGCTCCGGCCAGGGAGGGGTAATGATGCTGCCATTGAAGCCGTAGAGGAGCCGGTCGTCATCGAGCCAGCCGCACTGCGGGAGCCGGCTGACTTCCTCATAGAGGACGGTGAGGCTTTCGGCATCGAGCACCTGAATCACATCACCGCAGGTGTAGGCGAGGCGTGCGCCGTTCGGTGAATACGTCAGGCCGCGGTAATTCCGGGCGTCGCCGGCGTCCGGCGGCAGGGGCGGCAGGGTGCGCGGCGCGTCGACTTCGCGGCCCTCGAGATCGTACCGGTGGAGGCGGCCGCCGGCGGTGATCACGGCGAGGTGTTGCTGATCCGGTGTTAGTGTCAGGCATTCCGGCCCGGCGTTGAACCGCCATGATTGCAGATCGTCGCCGCGGCACAGGCTGTGGAGCAGCCGCCAGTCGAAACCGCGGAGTTCCGGTGCGATGTTGCTCAGGAGGCGCCTTGCCTGGCCGAAGTCGTGATGTTCCCGCGCGGCGAAGGCCTGGGCCAGCAGAGCGGAATAGCTGGTGCGCCTTTCCGCTTCGGCACTGGCCAGCGCGCGCTGTTCATTCGCCGCTGCGCGGCGCCACTGCCATGTCACCGCTGCGCCACTTCCGAGAAATATTATCAAGAACGCCGCAAGGAAAGCCGTGCGCCACGGATGCCGGCGCGCCCATTTGC
This sequence comes from Verrucomicrobiota bacterium, assembly GCA_031414455.1. Classification (GTDB taxonomy): domain Bacteria; phylum Verrucomicrobiota; class Verrucomicrobiia; order Verrucomicrobiales; family V1-33; genus V1-33. Next base: position 3,164 of record JANNVM010000860.1, on the reverse strand, counting down.
CAACGCGCTCCATGCCGGTAATGCGCCGCGCCCGGATCGGCTCACCCCGCAGCCAGCGCTGCAATTCCTCCGCCAGTTCCCCGGCGCTGGAAGGCCGCTGCGCGGGATCTTTCTCCAGACAGCGCAGGCAGAGTGTTTCCAGGTCGCGGTCAAGGCCGCGCGTGATGGTGGACGGACGGGCGGGATCGTGCTCCGCGGCATCACGGATAATCCCCGGCGCGCTCTCGCCGTGGAATGGCCGCCGTCCGGTCAGCATCTCATAAAGAATCACGCCCAGCGACCAGATGTCGGAGGCTGTGGAAATCGCGCTGGTTCGGCCCGATGCCTGCTCGGGCGACATGTAATCCGGCGTGCCGATGATGGACCGGGTAAGTGTCAGGGCGGAGTGCTTTTCGAGCCATTTGGCCACGCCGAAATCGGTCAGCCATGGCTCGCCCGCCTCATCGAGGAGAATGTTGGCGGGCTTCAAATCGCGATGGAGCACGCTGCGCTGGTGCGCGTGATGCACCGCGCCGGCGATCTTCACCATCAGGCCCGCGGCTTCACGAGCCGGGATCGCGCCGGCGGCGATGCGCTCCCCGAGATGGCCGCCGCGGATGAATTTCATCGTGAAATACGGCTGTCCCTCATGCACACCGACTTCGTGCACCGGCACGATGTGCGGATGATCGAGTTGCGACACCATCTCCGCTTCCGTCTGGAAGCGCAGGCGATCCAGTTCCGTGGCAAAGAACACCTGACGCAGCATCTTCAGCGCCACGCGGCGGCCGAGCCGCATGTCCTCCGCCTCATACACCATGCCCATGCCGCCCGCGGCGATCTCCCGCTCCACGCGGTAGTGACCGAACACCGATGGCAGATCGATCGGCGAGAAGCGCTCCGCTGCCGGTGGCGCGTCGAACCCCAGCGTCGCGAAAGCTCCTGCGAGGGAACAAGCCGGGCACGGCGCATCCGCGGCGACGAGCGCGCCGCAGGACGGACAGGTGCGGGAAGGGGGAGAGTTCAATACGGTGTAAAAGGTAAGCAGGGGAATTGGCGGGCGTTCTTACCGGGAATCGGCAACGCAGCCCGATTTTCCAAAGCCGGGTCTGCGCGGCACTCGACTTTGCAAAGCCGAGCTACGTCCGCATCAGCCTCACAAGGTAGCGCAACTCCTCCTCGACCTCCTCATCCGTCGCCACGGTATCGCGGACCTCCTGCCGGATTTGCTCCGCGAACTGCTGCCGGAGATCGTGCGCCGCTTTGCCGACCGCGCCTTCGCTCATGCCGAGCCGTGCCGAGATGGCGGCGTACTTTTCCACGTGGCCCGGGCTCTCGACCGTCAACCGCAGTGCGGCAAACAGGCCGGCGCGATTTTCCCACCGCTGCTCCAGCGTTTTCATGGATCGCGTGACGAGGGCTTCCGCCCAGGTGCGATCGAATGCTTCCTCCGGAGTGGCCGCGGCCGCATGGAAAGCTGCCCCCTCCATTTCATGCCACGGCTGGAGTTCGACTTCCGCCAGGCGCTTCACATTGACCGACCGGTTGCGTTCGTCCTTCATCCAGCGGCGCAGACAGACGAGGAGGAAATTCCGAAAGCGTCCGCCTTCCGGCTGAATGTTGCGCAGAAATTCGCGGCTCAGCAGATAAGCGAAGAATCCCTGGGTATCATCCTGGGCAGCTTCGTGGGAGCACCCCTGGTTCCGAAGCCATGCATAGATCGGCTGCCAGTAGGCGAGGGCGAGTCCTTTTACGGCTTCACAGGGAGCATCCTCCCGGCCCGCCCTGGCAGACAGGACAAGAGTCCAGCGGGTTTGCGGAAAGGGATGATACTGCATGAAAGACTGGCTGGCGCGCGATCCTACGCTGCCCGCCGGCGGCGTCGAGCCTTTTGAAGGGGCGCGTTCCCGCTACGCACCCGGGCAGACACCGGCAGAATGGCGCAATCTCCCCGGTATGCTCGCTGCGCCGTTCCGAAAGCGGAAGGCTCCGGGGCAGGTTGCGGCGGGAAGGACCATTCGTTAGTTATCCCGGGCTTCCCCGTGGATCCCGGGAAAAGTCAGGCCGGCGGGATTTCTGACAGGACGATGCCGGGATGGCGCTCTTCGAAGAAGCGAATCTGCCAGACTCCGGTTAGGAAAAGAACCGGGCGGTCATCCAAATCACGGGCGAGGACCGCGTCCATGGGCGGCGAGATGCCGGCTGGGTCAATGGGGGTCCCATCGCTCCGGCTGAGCCATCGCGCGATGCTCCACGGGGCGGTTTCGAGTCGCGATTCGGCGCCGTATTCTGAAAGGAGCCGGTGCTGCACGACTTCAAACTGGAGCGGTCCCACCGCGCCGAGGAGCGGCAGTCGCTGGCTGGAGTGCGGCATGGTGAACTGCTGCACCACGCCTTCTTCAAGGAGCTGCAGCAGTCCCTCGCGGAGCCGCTTCGACTGCGATGTCGCGGTGCTGTGCAGCCATGCAAAACACTCCGGCGGGAAGCGCGGGATTTCGTTAAAACGAATGGAAACATCCTCGGAGACGGTGTCGCCAATGCGCAGGCCGTGATTGCCGACGAGCCCCACCACATCACCGGCAAAGGCTTCATCCACCGTCTCCCGGTCCCGGCCGAGGAGGCGCTGGGAATTGGCGAGGCGGATACGCTGGCCGGTATCGGTATTGGTCACGGTCATGTCCCGGCGGAACTTGCCTGAGACGATGCGCAGGAAATAAATCCGGTCGCGGTGTTTCGGGTCCATGTTCGCCTGGATCTTGAAGACGAAGGCGGAGAAGGCATCATCGCCGGGCGCGATGTCCCGCTCGCCTGACATACGGGATCCCGGCGGTGGAGCCATTTCGAGGAACGAATCCAGCAGCATCTGCACGCCGAAGTTGTTGCTCGCGCTGCCGAAGAACACCGGAGTGAGTTCGCCGCGGAGCACGGCCTCGCGGTCGTAGTCGGTCCCGGCGCCGGCCAGCATTTCGAGTTCTCCGGAGGCGGCCTCAAGGTCCGTTGAGTCCACGTGTTCCCTGACAAAATCGTCGTTGAGCCCGCCCACGGATTCCGGTGCCCGGTAGGCACCACCCGCGGTGCGCTGAAACAAATGCACTACTGACGCCCGCCGGTCATAGACGCCGCGGAATTGCGGTCCCGTGCCCAGCGGCCAGGTCATGGCGCAGGCCGCGATGCCCAGCACCGAC
>JANNVM010000859.1:0-6304 GCA_031414455.1 Verrucomicrobiota bacterium | reverse complement strand
CCGGCTTGACCTCATACATGAGCGCACAGGGAGCGTGGACGCCCATGCCCAGGTCGTAAGTTTGCCGGTTCACCTTCAAGGGCTGGCCAAGGTTGGACTTGTTCTTCTGAGGCGGCCGGGTGTTTCCCGAGTAGCGGACCTGTCCACTGTAGGTGTGGCCAAAGCCGACGTTGCGCACTGGATTCAGATCGCCGATGGCGATATCCGGTGCCGGTGGCATGGGGATCAGGCGGGCAAACGATCCTTCCGATTCCAGACAGACCGCCCGTCCCTCACGGAAAGCCGCGACGCGCAGCCGCGTGGTGTCGGTGAATCCGAGTGGCCCCGTGTAAAGGGTGGAAGCGGGCGAGGGCCTGGAACCATCCAGCGTGTAGCGGATCTCCGCGCCGGGATTGAGCGGAGCTGTCAGGGTCACGGTGATAGGCTGCTCGAAGAGGTGCGGGCGCAGCGGCGTTCCCCACGGCGCCATGCGGACCGGGTCCACCACCCAGCTTGGATCCCACTTTCCCAGCCTGGTCAGTTCCTGTTGGAAATGGATCGTGGGCGCGAGGTGCTTTTCGAAATGCTCGACCACCTGTTCGGTGTTCAGATCCGGCGTGAAGATCCGGGACGGATCGTAACCCGGATGGGCATCGGTCATGTCCCGCGCGAGAACGCAGTTGAGTCCCGCCTCTTTCATCGCCCGCAGCCCCATCGGCTTGCCCAGCAGGCAAACCTGCGTGTGAAACCAAACGTAGATCAGATGCGTCAGCCCGTATTTCTGACAAATGGCGTAAACCTCGGCCTGCGTATCGGGCATCAGATCGTCATCCCCAATCTTCAGGGCCGGGTGCATGCCGTCCCAGCCATAATTGCCCGCGCACCGTTCGCGGCCGCATGCGCAGCCGCCGGCATCCGGCACTGCCGGGCAGGTCGCGTCCACCACCTTGGGCACCGTCAGCTTTGGCAGGGCGAAGATGGCTTCGCGTTGCGGGTAACCCACGTAGTTGTCGACCACGTCGCTCGGGCAGAGCATGACCTTCATCCCAAGCGCACGCGCGGCCTCGAGCGCCTTGTTCATCCGCGGCACGAAGGCATCCACGCGCATCGTCGCCGTCTTGCACCAATGAAAGTTCCAGACATCCACGGCGATGACTCCGACCCGTTTCGGATCAACCTCCTCCTTCTGAAGGGTGATCGCACCCGTCACCGGATCGCGGCGCTGCAGGTCCAGGGTCAGACCGTGTGCATACACCGGGATGAAGACGGCGGCCAGCGCCAGGAGGGCGAGCAGCCGGTCGGAAAGGATGGATGTAATGCGTTTCAATTGATTGATTGATTGATAGAAATTGATGGGCTGTTCGATCCATTGTTCATTTGATTTCACCAGGGCCGGCGGTGACCGTGCGTATTCAATCGGTCTGGCGGAGAGTCAGATAATCAATTCCGATCAACGAGTTGGTCGATTTCACATACTCGAAGGTGTCTTTCGCCCAGCGCTGCCACTTTTTGTAGAACTCAACAAAACCCGGAACCAAGTCGGCCTCATAGGGCAGGATGGTCGGCATGATGGAGCCGGAGACGGCGAGAGCCGACATCACGCCGTATTGCCAGCCAGAGTAATCCCAGGCCTTGATCAATTCGGGATCGAAGTTGCCCTCGCTGACCCGGTGGGTCAGCGCATGGCCCATGACCGCCGGCGTGAAACGGAAGCGCATGCTCCAGTTATTCTGGAATCGCAAGCCATCGGCATTCTGGCGGTCGTCGCTGATCTGGTGGTGGCGGGTGCTGACAATGATCGACTGTTCGTTCAGGACCTCGTGCTGATCCACGTTCTTAAGCCCCCAGAGGCCGAAATTCTTCGTGCCATAGAAACCCTGAATGAACAGGCCCGGGCTTGCCGCCTTCATGCGCGCCATCAACTCAACTCCCCGCCGCCAGCCCTTGTAGCCACCTTTGCCCGCAAAGTGTCCGTGGCTTTCATCGTGACAGTTCATGCCGGAACCGAGGCTGGGATCCCAGCTCCAGTTGCTCAGGTTGTATTTCTGGATGGTGTTGTTCTGCACCATCAACCACCAGTCGTAGAAATCATCGCAGGCCAGACAGGTTTCCAGCGTAAAGGCATCCGAACTGAAGGAGAAGGAGTAGGTTTCCGCTGCCAGCAGGTTCTCCACCGAATTCAGTGTGCCGGCATCGGAAATCGAGACGCTGATCTTTTCGTTGGCCAGCACGTGCGGGGGTGCTGCCAGAAGCCAGTCCTGACCGGGTGCACTCATGGCCAGGACACAACACGCAGACATTTTTATTAACCCGTTCATGCTGTTGTTCATTGATGATGGATCACTGCGGGTTTGTTGATAGCTTGGCTGGGCGCCACGATGCGACGCGTTGAAAAGGTCTCCGTCACCTGGAGGGTGAATTCTCACTGCCGGTTGGGATTCGGTTCGGGTTCGGTTAGAGCGGCCTCGATAGGCTAACGGGACTTCCCTTCAGACCACTTCCGGAATCCGGTAATGCTTCCGATACGCTGGTTTGAGAAGGGCGTTGGCGGCGTCGCTGTTGGTGAAACGCTCCGTCGCGCCATCAAACAGGAGTTGCTTCTGCCCCACGCGATAGGAGGTGTTGGCCAGATGAACGAGACAGGCGCTGTGATGAGCCTGCTCGATGTCGCTGCTCGGCTGTTTCCGCGAACGCAGGCAATCGATGAAGTTCGGCTGATGCCATTTGTCAGGAAAGTAACCCTTGTCCTGATCAATCACCTTGCCGCCCTCCACCATGACCTGCCAGCCGCAGCCGTGACGTCCGAGATACATCAAGGCTTTGGTGCCGTAGATCTCGACCCGGGTGGCAGAGGTCGGCCAGTGCGGCCATTTGTCGCCGTAGCGGACTTCGCCGGGGAATTTCCGCATATAATTTGTCGCGTTGCCGCTCTCGCAGGTCATGGCGAAATCCCCATAATCATAGGTGATGCACTGGAATTCCGGCACCTCGCGCCTGGATTGAAAGGCGTAGTTGCCGCCGATGCAGAGCACGGACTTCGGATGTGGAGGATCGCCCAGAGCCATGCGGGTCAGGTCGAGTTGATGGATGCCATCGTCCACGAGGGTGCCGCCTTTGTAGTCCCACCATGGATGCCAGTTCAGGTGGCGGCCCGGATTGTAAGTAACCTCAGGCGCCGGTCCCAGCCACGCGTCCCAGTCGAGCCCGGCGGGCGGGGCGCTGTCAGGCTGGGGCTCCCACTTGGAGCCGTCGAGCATGTTATACACCTTCACGTGAACGATGCGCCCCAGCTTCCCGCTGGCGATGTAATCCCGCGCCGAGGCCGCATAGGGGCCACTGCGATTCTGGAGCCCGACCTGCACGATGCGGTTATACTTCCGCGCCGCCTCGATCATTTTACGTCCTTCCCAGACGCTCAGTGACGGGCTCTTCTCCACGTAAACATCCTTTCCCGCCTGGCAGGCCCAGACCGTGGCCAGCGCATGCCAGTGTTCCGGCGTGGCAATGACCACGGCATCGACCTCCTTGTCATCGAGGGCGACCCGCATGTCGGAAATCCGCTGGGGAGCGCGCTTTTGTATCTTGGCCAATTCCCCGATGATGCCCGCGCCGCGATCCTTCCAGATATCGCAGACATACTTAAACTCCACGCCTGGCAACTGGGCCATGCCCATCGCATGTGCCGCGCCGCGCCCGCCGGCACCGATGAGTGCCAGCACGATCTGATCGCCCGGGCTCTGCGCCCGGGCACGCTGCGGAACACTGAGCAACGCAGCCCCTGCGGCGAGGCTGGCGGTGGTTTTTCCAGAAGATTCAAGAAAACGGCGGCGGGTGATCTGTTTGTTGGTCATAGCGAGTGAAACCGGTGGAGTGTTGGAGTGAAATGGGGGTTCGAAAGCTCTCATCAGTAGAGTTTCCGTCCGTATACGAGGAAGTTGCTGAAGTGGAATCGTCCGGGGGGCTTGGTCTTGTCGTTGCCGGGAAGGCGCTCAATGCGGATATGCCGCGCCTTCAGGCCTTTGCCCGCCAGGTCCACGCGGAATACCTTGTCCGCCTTATCGAATGATGCCACTTCGGTCCAGGCCTTGTCGTCGAGCGAGATGGATACCTTCAGGGGCACGGCCCATTGGAATTCCTCACTGGCCGGCGGATGCTCGCTGCAAATCATCAGCACGATGCCAGTCAACTCCCCCTCGCCAGGCAACTGGACCTGAGCCCATGGTTTCTCCTCGTTGTTAGTGTCGAGCCAGCCGCCGCAGCCCCCGTTCAGAACCTGCGCATACGACAACGGACGGTCGTGCTGGCTGGCGCTGCTGGTCCGCAGCATGCCATCCTTGCTGAGCAAGTCGCCCGGGAAGGGTTCATATTGGGGCACGGCGGCCGCCTGCGTGTTGGAGAGGTGGACATCCCCGGGCTTGAGCGGCGGCAGCATCTTCGCAGCCATGTCGTTCCAGAGGTGGTAACTAACAATATCGCCCGACTCACTGGCCTTTCGGATACCGGTGGCAATCGTCGTAGTCAGCAGATTCTTGTCCGCGGTATCGCCCTGCGGCTTGAAGAACCCTTCCATCGCTTTCGCGTAGGCCGGCGCGGTGGCCGGGTTGCCGGCGAAACGACTCTGGCCCCAGCCCAGCACGTTCCCGAAGATCCAGTTGTCTCCCTGTTTAGGGCTGTGATGGATCGCGAGCAACTTGCCGAAGAATTCCGTGGCCAGCACCTGGTCTCCAATGCTGTCCGCCTGCCAGTTAAGAAGCCCATCGTAAGGAAAGCCTTCCGGCTTGACCCATTTCTCCTGCCGCAGTTCCCGGCTGCATGCCAACAGGACCTCCATCCGTTCGGCCGGCGTCATGCCCGGCAGCACCTTGTCGAGGCAGCGGCGGACCATGGCCCATCCGGCTTCGTGGCCGACGGCAAGATCGCGGGCCGCGCGGCGGGCCAGGTCCAGCCAGGTCGCTGCCGGAACATCTTTCACGGTTTCCAGCACCTTTACGTAGTCCAGCCATGTCCCGTAATTGGACGGCTGTGCTGCGATGGCCCTTTCGAAGGTGCGCATCCAGCCGGAGTCCACCATCGTTAGCACGCCAGCCGCGTCGATTTTCACCCGCTCAGCCTGGAGCCTGGCCAGCCAGCCCAGACGCGTGGCTGCCATGAATCGTTCACGATCCTGGACTACCGGCTCGTAGAGGCGGTGAAGCGTGGAATAGCCTGTGCCCTCCCACCCGGGAGCGCTAGTGCTGGTGGGCCACGTCACACTGTTACCGACCGGCCATTCCTGGCCAACTTGAATAACATAGGCGCAGTGGCCGGGTTGACCGACGGCCATTCCGGGGATGCCATGGACCTGGGCTGCAGCCGGGGCATAGGTGGAAAGCGTGCCGCACACGCCGCCCACCTGGCGGTGGGCCATAAACGCGGAACTATGCACTTCACAAAGCGGCCTTGATTTTGAACCGGGGCACGGTTAGGGGCGGGGATGCAACCTCGCGCCCTTAAACTGCCGGAACTGATGAAACTACAGGTTCCCGTGTGGCCACGCGGGATAACTGTCCCTCATTGTATTGAAGCGAGGGACCGCCTGAAGGCGCACCTACTGGCGGTTGTTGGGATGAGGATAATACCAGGCGTCTGCCATTGGTTCGGCTATCGCTGGCACGGCGCTGAAATAAAGGCGGGCAAGGGGATTCGCAAAATGGCTGATGGGCCAAGGCGCCGTAAGATCATCGCCGAGAAGGCGAGGGAGATTTACTTCAATGAACCGATGGGAGTCAATGCGGGCCAGGAATGGGAAGATTGCGCAGCCAAGATAGAAGAGTTATTTTCTCTTGGCGAAAACTCCTTTGCGTCGCTCGAATTATTGCTCCGCGGCATGTGTGTCATGGCGTGGACAGCAACCGAGACGCTTCTGCACGATCTACTTTTCGGCTCCATTGAGGCGAATGGCCTGAGGTCAGGAGCCAAGGGGAAGCCGGGCGTTAAGGCTCGCGAGGGTTACTTGTTTTGGTTTAAGCATCAGTACAATGATCCCGCAATTACCACGGCAATCAACGCGGACGAACTTCACGCCTTGGGCGCTATTCGGCACGCGGTCGCGCACCGCGCAGCGAAGATGGACGACCTGTTTATAAAGGACGTTCTTGGCGATCCGACAAAGGCGCGCCCCGGTTCAAAAATTCTCCAAGCCCGCTACCCCTCTCCAAACGAAGGCGCTAGTCTTGAACTGGACGGCGTGTTCGTCCACGCGCTAATTGACGGCGCTATGAAAGCGTGCTTTCGTCTCCTTGACCTTGTTAACAAATGGGAGACGACGTAAAAGATGGCAAAGTAA
>JANNVM010000858.1:0-1578 GCA_031414455.1 Verrucomicrobiota bacterium | reverse complement strand
GATTCCGGTGCCCGGTAGGCACCACCCGCGGTGCGCTGAAACAAATGCACTACTGACGCCCGCCGGTCATAGACGCCGCGGAATTGCGGTCCCGTGCCCAGCGGCCAGGTCATGGCGCAGGCCGCGATGCCCAGCACCGACTCCAGTTCATCCATCAGCGACAGCGGATCGCGCGCCGGACGGTCCAGCTTGTTCATGAACGTGAAGATGGGCACGCCGCGGCGGCGGCATACCTCGAAAAGTTTGCGCGTCTGACTTTCGATGCCCTTGCCGGCATCCACCACCATGATGGCGGCATCCACGGCCGTGAGCACCCGATAGGTGTCCTCGGAAAAATCACGGTGACCCGGGGTGTCGAGGAGGTTCACCACACAGCCGCCATACTCGAACTGGAGCACGGTGGAACTGACGGAGATGCCGCGCTGGCGCTCCAGTTCCATCCAGTCGGAGGTGGTGGCGCGCTGATTGCGGCGCGAGGTGACACTGCCGGCCAACTGCACGGCTCCACCATAAAGCAGGAACTTCTCAGTTAGTGTGGTCTTCCCGGCATCGGGATGGGAGATAATGGCAAATGTGCGCCGGCGGGCGACTTCGGGGGTGAGCATCATGGGTTAACGAAAGACCAGAGCGATGGACCACTCGGACGCGGCCGGCGCAACCCGTCATTGCAGTCACCGTCCTCTCACAGATTCTCCCCACGGGAGGATGGACATCGCGACGGGACCGCGCAGAATCCCGCCGCCCTGTCCTCTCCGTCCACCACCTCACCCCCATGTCTGCTCCCGCACCCGTATTGCCTGCAAAGCTGCCCGTTTCTCCGGAAGCCGTCGTCGAATCGGAACGCTTCCTCATCGAGTTTGCGGACCGCTCGTTCATCAGTGGCCCGCACAGCCGCTGGCAGGAACTGAAGACCTTGTGCAGCATTATGGCCGATTTCCTGAGAGGATTCCGGAAATTTCACTTCGCCGGCCCGTGTGTCACGGTGTTCGGCTCCGCCCGCATCAAGGACGGGCACCCGTATTATGAGTTGACCCGCAAGGTTGGCGCCGCCGTCGCGGAACTCGGCTTCACCGTCATGACCGGTGGCGGTCCCGGACTGATGGAAGCCGCCAACCGCGGCGCTAAAGATGTGGAGGGCCGCAGCGTCGGCATCAACATCCTGCTCCCGTTCGAGCAAAAGCCGAACCCTTACCTTGATGCCGTAGTGGACATGAAATTCTTCTTCACCCGGAAGACACTGCTCATCAAATACAGCTACGCCTTCATCGTCATGCCCGGCGGCCTTGGCACCATGGATGAACTCTTCGAAGCCCTGACACTGATCCAGACAGGCAAGATAAAGGAGTTCCCTGTCATCCTCATGGGCACGGAATACTGGCAGCCCGTCGTGACCACGCTCCTGAAGATGTGCGGTGAAGGCATGATCAGTGCCTCCGATCTCGACCTCCTGCTCGTCACCGACAGCATCGAGGCCGCCATGCAGCGACTCCGCGAAAAAGCCATCACCCAGTTCAACCTCCGCCGCGTAAAACTACCGAAACCCCTCGGGGTCCTTGGCGAGAAGAAAGTGTGAATACC
>JANNVM010000857.1:0-5994 GCA_031414455.1 Verrucomicrobiota bacterium | reverse complement strand
CGCGGCCTGGGTGTCGTGATTCTCCCTCATGTTCTCATGACCGTCCCAGTTGATGCGCGGGCTGCCGAAAGAGCCGCCATTGAGGATCTGGACGAAACGCACCCCGCGTTCGAGGAGGCGGCGCGCCATGAGGCAATTACGCGAAAATCCTTTATTGGCCGGTTCGTCAATCCCGTAGAGCTTTTTGATATGCTCCGGTTCGCTGTCAAGATTCGCAGCCTCAGGAATGCTCGACTGCATCCGGGCCGCGAGTTCGTAGGAGCGCAGTCGTGCGGCGAAGGCTCCGTCGCCAGGATTGGCGGCGACAAAATCACGGTTCATGGAGGCCAGCAGGTCCATGTCTGCTGCGCGGGCCTCCGGGGAAACACCCTCCGGCGTGCGCAGGTCTGCGACGGGCTCGGCGGTCGCCGTGCGGAAGGCGACGCCCTGGTGATTGGCCGGGAGAAAGCCGGAGGTCCAATTGATAGAGCCGCCGGCCGGCAATCCGCGGGGATCGGGCAGTACGACAAACGCCGGGAGGTTTTCGTTTTCCGTGCCCAGACCGTAGCTGAGCCACGCACCCATGCAGGGAAAGCCATTCAGCGTGAACCCGCTGTTCATTTGGAAGGCGGCGGGCGTGTGGTTATTGCTCTTGGCGAACATTGAGTGGATGAAGCAGAGATCATCCACACAGCCCGCGATCTTCGGCAGCAGACTGCTCACCCATGAGCCGGATTTTCCATGCTGCTTGAACTCGTAGATGCTCTTCATCAGATTCCCCGGCTGGCCGAAGAATCCGAGATTTTCGCCACGGCCTTCCATCGACTTGCCGTGCATCTTTTCCAGATGCGGCTTGTAGTCGAAAGTCTCCAGGTGACTTACCCCGCCCGCGCAGAAGATCTGCACCACACGTTTGGCCTTCGGCTGGAAGTGCGGCTTCCGTGCGGATGCGGCCACCGGGTCCATGGCGCGGGCTTTGTCGCGGTCCAGCATCCATGCCAGCGCGATGGCACCGAGCCCGCTGCCGGAGTTCCAGAGAAAGTGGCGGCGTGAGAGCGGTGGGGAGTGATCGTGATTACCTGACATAGACGAATTCCGTTGAATTGAGAAGTGCCCAGCAAACGCTGGCGAGGTCACGTTCGGCCGCAGCGGCGGCAGCACGCCTGATTTCATCCGCACCTGGGACGCGGCCAAGCGCGAGGCGATAGGCTGCCCGAATGGCCGCTTCGCGCTCACCTCCTCCGGCCTTCATCGCGCGGTCGGCCAGATGCCTGGCCTGACGCTGGACGAAGCTGTTATTCATCAGTTCCAGTGCCTGCAGTGGTGTGGTCGTGACGCCCCGGGCTGGCGTCTTCACGGACGGGTCCGGGCAGTCGAACGTGTCAAGCAGCGGGTCTTTTCCACTGTTCACATTCATGCGGTAAACCGTCCGGCGGTTGAACTCCGGCCCCTGCTTGTCGGCGATGGCGTACACATTCGCAGGAAACCCGAATGCATCGAACTGCCGGAATCCAGGGCCGCCTGCCTGGAGGTTGATCTGACCGCTCACGGACAGCAGGGCATCACGGATGGCTTCAGCTTCGAGGCGGCGCGGCGCATAGCGCCAGAGCAGGGTATTTCCGGCATCGACGGTCGCGGCCGCCGCGTTGAAAGCGGACGACTGGCGGTAGGTCGCGGAATTCACGATCAGCCGGTGGAGCGATTTCATACTCCAGCCGCATTCCATGAACCTCGCAGCGAGCCAGTCCAGCAATTCAGGATGACTGGGCCGGGTGCCGCTGACGCCGAAATCATTGGGCGTGGTCACGATGCCCTGACCAAAATGCAGGTGCCAAACGCGATTAACCATGACGCGCGCCGGCAGGGGATTTTTGGGATCCGATATCCATGCCGCGAATTTCTTCCGGCGTTCAGCTTCCGGGGCATCAGCCGGGAGATCGAAATCGGGATTCACGTCCACAATTGCGGTTAGGGCGCCAGGCGTGACCACTTCATCCGGCGAGACAACCTCGCCCCGGATCAGACGCCGGGTAGGGCCTGGCTGCACGCGGGTTCCGGCATAGGAAATCGCGCCGGAGACGGGAGGCAGCGCCGCGAGTGCTGCGCGACTCTTTTCCATATCGGACACGGCCTTGTCGCGGCTGGCCCGCTGTTCTGGCGTCAGGGCGGCGAGGATGGCTTCCCGGGGAATCGAGAAACCAGCGGCGCGGAACGACGCGGCGACGTCGGCATCGCTCAACGCGCGATCATAGAGCGAGGCTTGTTTGATTTCACCGGTGAGCCATGCGCGTCCCCCGCCGGTATGGCGCTGCCCCAGAAGGATCCGGGCGTCGCCAGCAGAGAAGGTCTGAAGCGCGGAGCCCGGCGTGTAGGCCGTTCCGAGAGGCTCGCCATTGCGATAGAGCGCGATGCTGTTGTCGCCGCGATACACAATCGCCATGTGGACGAGCGTGCCAGGAGCGGAAGATTCCGCGGGGATATCAAGATCAGCCGTGCGGCGAAAACCGTCACTGCCCGCAGACCATTTTTTCGGCTGCCGCTCTCCAAAAACAATGGCATCGAAGACCTGGCCACCAGCATTCTGTATCGAAATCGCGCCGCCTCCCCCTTGATCAAGATTCGCCAGCGAGACCCATGCTTCGAGGGTTTTTTCCCGGATGTCGCGGTCCAGCGGTGGAGACTGGAAAAAGGCCCCCGCTTTAGGGAGTTGCAGGCGTCCACTTCCAACCACCGCGCCGCCGCTCAACTCGCCCGCCGGAGCCGCCCCGTTGGAGGTCTCAAAATTCCACGAAAGCAATGGCGCCGGTCCGGGCGGCGCAGCCCCGGCTGGACGCTGCGCCGCCGCGATTTTCGCCCCGGCCGCCTCTATCTCCGAGACGCGCTCCCCGGCGGCGGAGAGTTCCTTTTCCAAAGCGGTGCGTTTCTCATTCCAGGACTTCACCTCGTCAGCTCCCGCGATGGGCCGTTCCCCATGCTTCACACCTTCAAAGACCGACTTCATCCGATAGTAATCCCCGTGCGGAATCGGGTCGAATTTGTGCGCATGGCATCGGGCGCAATTAACCGTTAGTCCGAGAAACGATTGGCCGACCACCGCGAGCATATCTTCGAGTTCATCTTCGCGGGTGATGGCGCGCTGGGTGGCGTTGGCTTGCGCATTCCCCGCCTGATCCCACGGCCCGCAAACCAGCAGGCTGGTGGCGACGATTCCCTCGCTGGTCACCGGCTCCATGACGTCCCCGGCGATCTGTTCCTGCATAAACCGGTTGTAGGGCTTGTCCCCGTTGAAGCTCTTAATGACATAGTCCCGGTAATGCCATGCGTTGTCGCGCAGCCGGTCATATTCAAAACCCTGGCTCTCCGTGTAGCGGGCGACATCCAGCCAGTGCCGGCCCCACCGTTCGCCGTAATGAGGGGAACCGAGCAGCCGCTCGACGAGTTTTGACCACGCGTCCGGAGAATTATCCTGAACAAATCCATCCACCTCCTCCGGCGACGGCGGCAGGCCGATGAGGTCGAAATGCAGCCGCCGGATAAGCGTGGCGCGGTCGGCCTCCGGAGAAGGTGTCAGACCGTCCTTTGCCAGCCGGGCGTTGATGAAGGCATCAATGGCCGCAGAAGTTTTTCCGGAATCCGCAGAATCTCCAAGCGGCTGCAGAGACCAGTGATCGCTCCGCACTTGCTCCGCCTTGCCGGCATCCGGCCATTGGGCACCCTGATCAATCCATCCGCGCAACAAGCCAATTTGGGCTGCACTGAGCAGATCGCCCTTCGGCGGCATGACGGTGTCGGGCTCCAGCCCGGCAATAAGATGGATCAATCTGCTCTCCGCACTTTTGCCCGCGACGAGGACTTTGCCATCGTCCCCGCCCTGGAAAGCGGAAGCCTTGTTGTCGAGCCGCAGGCCGCCCTTTTGTTTTTCCGGCCCGTGGCACTTTACGCAATGATCCGACAGGAGCGGCTGGATATCCTTCACATAATCCACCGCCGTTGCCGCAGAAGGGGGGAGCTTCGACAGATCAAGATCCGCAGCGCGAGCCCGTGCCACGGGCACCAGCAGAATCGTCAGGCTGACAAATGCGGTTGGGATGAATGGCATGGGATCGCGCATCGAGTTATCTCTGGCTGGGTGAAACTGAGAATTAGCGGCATGACGTGATCATACGGTGATGCCGGAACATCTACGTCGGAACCGGTCATTTCCTTCTGAAACATTGCGGCATTTTCCTGATCATTTGCGACATATGGAACAGCACCTCCCCACCCCATAGCGGGGAACGGGGTCCGCCTCGCCACGATGCCGGCAGTGATCACAGGGTGCGCACGCTCAATCTGACAGAGTGCCGGGTGGTCATTGGCTGCGCCTCTCGGACAACGGTGATTTCAGTTCCGTCTCCGTTGAGGCGGCGCGAGACCGTCACCGTAGCGGCAGGCTCGCCGCTGCCCCATGTGGAAAGATCGGTGGATGTCTGGGGAGTCACTTGCGCGTCGTCGGCACCCGCGCGGCGGGTGAAGGTGATTGTCAGGTAATCGGCGGTGACATTATTGACAGTGAAAGCGGCGATCGCGGGTTTTGGCAGAGCGTCTGAGGGATCGCTCAGGAGATCCGCACCGAGAGCATAGACGACGGTGTTACTGACGGTGTGGCCGTCCTGGATGGCGTCCGGGTCAGTGAGACCACTGGCGGTGAGCCATGCGGAGAGAGAGGTGCGGTCATCGCCGCCGGGAGTGGGGCCGTTGACGCTGGCGCGCCAGTTTGCCGGGTCCGCGGGATTGGGATTGGATTCCGGACGGATGAGAACCATCGCGTGGCCGTCACCGTCGGGTTCTGTCGGCCACGGATGCTTGTCATTATATCTGAAGCGGGCGATGTCCGCGGCATTGGCTGCGGTCAGGACGATTTCGTCACCGTTGTCATCGAGGCGCTGGGAAAACTCGCCGGCCACAATGGCGGGATTCACTGAGGGATAACGGAGTGCGAAGGCCTCGCGGCTTTTCACGACGAGGACGCGCTGCCCGGGCAGGAGATGCCTGATGGTGGACTGGGTGTCGAACTTGAAGAGGATGCCGTGCGTAAAAGCGACGCCGGCGAGATCAAGGGTGGCGTTGCTGGTGTTGAGGAGTTCGAGGAACTCGAAGTCCTTTCGCTGATTCCAACCTTGCAATTCCTCAGCGGGAGTTGGGCTGGCTGGCTGGTAATCAACCTCGGTAATCTTAAGATTCGTGGCGGAGGCAGCCTGGGAATTGACCAGGAAGGTTGCTTCGTTCAGAGCGCTCCATGCGCCGTTGTGGAGGACCCGGGCCTTCACGGTGGCAGTGGCCGGGAGCGTCCGGGCAGCGGTGTATGCCGTGGCCGTCGCGGACCATGGAGTGCCGCCTCCTCCCCCGGTGATTTCTTTGGCTTCCAGCTTTGGCCAGATGAGAAAATCGCTGCTGGAGAGCCCGCTGTTGATGCCGTGAATGGCGAGCACATTGGTCCCCTCCCGCAGCAGGCCGAGATGCTGGTCGAGCGGGAAACTAAGATACTGCACCGCCTCCGCATCATCGTGAGTCGCAGGCGCTCCGGCATTCCATTCCAGCGGTGTGCCGACGGTTCCACCGGCGCGGTCGCGGGCGACCTCGACGCCGTTCAGATAGGCCACGAAGCCGTCGTCGTAGCGGATCAGCAGGCTGAGTGTATCGTAGATGGCCGGATCGACGACATCGAAGGTTGCCCGCAGTTGGAGCGTCTCGTTCAGAGAGGTCGAGATTTGCGCGGCGAAATTGAAATTGGGATCGAAGTAGGTCTGGTAGCCGGTGCTGGTTTCATATCCGGCGCCCATCGTCCCGGAGGGCCATGTCGAGTCATCGAAATTCAGACCAAACCAGGTAAGATCATTCCCCGCGCTGGTTGGCATGACGGCTCTTTTGGGAGTATTTTCGGCGACCAGCGTGTGCGTGGTGAAAGTCACGGGAGAATCTGAGGCGCGCGGGTCGGTGCCGTCTGTTGTGAAATAGATCGCGCCCTGGGGCGCG
>JANNVM010000856.1:0-11297 GCA_031414455.1 Verrucomicrobiota bacterium | reverse complement strand
GAAGTCCACAGCCTCGGCGTCTGGCAGCGGCTCGATGTCTGGCTCCCCCACCTCCACGCCCTGCTCGGCACCACCCGGCAAATCGTCCGCATGGACCCTGACATCGCCGACATCGAGGGCCTCCGCCTCCCGCGTGAAGATCCGAAACAGCCGCGCACCGTTCGTGTCAGGGAGAATGGCATTCGCTACGAAGTCAACTTCGCCGAAGGCCACAAGACCGGCTTCTTTTGCGACCAGCGCGACAACCGCCGCCGCCTCGCCGCCCTCGTCAGCGGCCAGCGCGTCCTCGACCTCTGCTGCTACACCGGCGGCTTCGCCCTCTCCGCCAAAATCACCGGCCAGGCCGCGGAAGTTACCGCCGTGGACCTCGACGAAAAAGCCATCGCCCAGGCACAGCACAACGCCAACCTCAACCAGTGCCGCGGCGTTGACTGGGTCCACACGGACGCCTTCACCTACGCCCGCACCATGATCCGCAACGGCACTCAATGGGACACCGTCGTGCTTGATCCCCCCAAGCTCATTCACAGCCGCGATGACGAGGAAGCCGACGAAGGCCGCCGCAAATACGAAGACCTCAACGGCCTCGCCATCCAGCTCGTCAAACCCGGCGGCACCTTCGTTAGCTGCTCCTGCTCCGGCCTCATCGGTGACGAGGAATTTGAGCGCCTCGTCATCAAAGGCGCCCACCGTAATGGCCGCCGCCTTCAGTTCTTCGACCGTACTGGCGCAGCCCCCGACCACCCCGTCATGTCCAACTGCCTCGACAGCCGATACCTCAAAGTGCTGTGGGGCAGAGTGTTTTGAGCTTCAATCTCCTCTCAATATCTCCTCCGGACGCGGCCTGACCTTTGCCGGTCTGCCCGCGCCCTACGGCCCCAGCAGCAGCCGGTAGAACCTTCGCCGAATACCTGGCCCGACCGGATCATTGACCACCAGCGGCTTGGTGCCGGGAGTCTGCGAGGAGACGTCTTGCCAGTCGGACAGGTTGTTAGCGGGTAACAACTAGTCGGTAAACAACAAAACTACTCAAAACTACTGGCCAAACTACTGGCCAAACTACTGGCCAAACCAGTTATTGCAAACTACTGGCCACACCAGTTATTGAAGAAGTCGTTGACGCCCTGCGGGTTCCCGGCTACTTGCCGCCGCCCCGACTCCCACCTCAAACCACCTGAATCCTATGGCCAAGACCCGCGTATTCACCAACCCCGGAACCGGCGCGCAGACCGGCGTGTATCATGTCGTTTCCCGGTTCGTGGACCGCCGCAAAGTCTTCGGCGACGAGGAGCGGGAGGTCTTTCGTGCGATGATGGGGGCCTTCGCGGCGTTCCATCAGGTCGAAATCCTGACGTTCTGTCTAATGGGGAACCACTTTCACCTGCTGATCCGGGTGCCGGAGCGGCCGGCGGGGTTTGATGTTCCGCTGGAGCAGATGATGGGAATGATGGATTCGGCGGTGGGGTTGGAGCGGATGAAGGTGCTGCGCAGTCAGTTCCGTGTGTGGGAGCGATGCGGCGGGGATGCGGCAATCGAGGAATGGCGGCAGCGGATGCTGAGGCGGATGTTTTCCCTATCCGAGTTCATGAAGGCCCTCAAACAGCGTTTCAGTCAGTGGTATAACCGCCGCAAGGGCCGCACCGGTGTACTGTGGGAGGGACGCTACAAGAGTGTCATCGTGCAGGATGAGACGAAGGCCCTGCGCACGATGGCGACCTACATTGACCTCAATCCCGTGCGTGCCGGAATCACGGAAGACCCGGCGGACTATCGGTGGAGCGGATATGCGGAGGCGATGACCGGAAAGGCGGAGGCGATGGAGGGGATCGCTCTTGTGACAGGAGCGGCGGCGGAACGGATACAGGGCCGAGGCCCAGGGGAATCAGTTCCGGTGGAGACGCCGGAGCAGCGCAAGCGCCGGCACCTGCGGGCGCTGGTGCATTACCGGCAACTGCTGGGCCTCGCAGGCCGTCCGCGAGTGAGAGAAGACGGCACCGTCGTCCGCCGCGGGCTGAGCGAAAAAGTGCAGGCACGCCTCTCGCAGGAAAGCGGTGTGAAGCTCGAGCAGTTGTTGAAACGCGTGCGTCATTTCACCGACGGTGTAGTCCTTGGCAGCCGGGAATTCATCAACGGGTGGTTCGAGCAGAACCGCTCCTGGTTCGGCGGGAAGAGTTCGGAAGCACGGAAGACCGGAGCGCGGAAGATCGGCAACGGATGGAAGGATATCTACAATTTGCGGCAATTGAGATCTCAAGACCTGGCAAGAATCGGATGACCGGCCCGCTGGAGGTCTCCTTTTCCCGCTGTTCATCCCCCGGGTGAGAACCTCGAACTGAATTACCCCTCACAAGTTCACGATGAAGCAGCCCAAGCGCCGTGGCCTGCAAGGTACCCTCATAAAAATGACAGGAGCTTTACCGGATTGACCCCGGCGGTCCGTGTCGTGGCAATTTCGTCCGGTGACGCGTCAGTCCCGCGCCGATGCGGCCGCCGCCGGAGAGCCAGGCATGGATGACCCCCGCGGGACAAAGCAGATCACGGTCAGCGAAGCCGGGACGATCACCCGTTCTCCAATCCCGTCACGCCGGCCTTGCTGCTGCTTCCAAACGCATCCGTCTCCACGCCCATGCGCTGGAGCATCTGCACGTAGAGATGGGAGAGTGGAGTATTGTTCTGCGCATCCATCGCGAGATGCTGGCCGTGTTTGAATCCTCCGCCGGCGAGGATTACCGGAAGGTTGCGGGTGTCGCGGGCATTGGCGTTGCCGAGGTTGCTGCCAAAGAGCACCATGCTGTTATCCAGCAGAGCTTACGCACGTAATAGGTTAGTAAGGAGTTTATAGAGGAAGTCAGGCGGGCGGGCGGCCTTTTTCATGAGCCGGGCGACGGTCATTTTCGGGAATTCCGGCTTCAGGAGCTTGAGCAGGTTTACCGTGGTCTTGCGAATGAGCGAGAGATTGGTGGCCGCGCAACCGGTGCGGGCCCGGGCTTCATCCTCCCGCCAGAGCACGTCCAGTGACCAGTGGAGGCTGCTCTCCACCTGCCAGTGCCGGCGCACCAGCGCGGCCAGTTCCGCGGCCTGCGGCGGCAGGCTCGTCATGAAAATGCGCCGCCGGGTCGTTTCCTTGTGCGTGACCTGGTCGATCACGGTGCGCTCGCACAAAATCGCGCAGCGCAGGCCTTTCCGGCGGCCGCGGCACTTCAAGTTAGCGATGGCTTCGCCCTGGAGGATCCAGCAGCGGCGGATCTCGATGCGGCCGTGGCCTTTGTCGGTGGTCTCTGCGGCTGGTGCCGTGGTGGCTGCGAGCGCTTCGAGCAGCGGCGTGATCTCTGCGGCCGTGGTGGGCTGGTTGTCCCGCAGGGAGACGAGCCATTCGCCGCCGCGTGCGATGATGAGGTCGATGGTGTCGGTCTGGCAATGGGCGGCGTCCATGCTCACGATGGTGCCTTTGAGCTGGAGATGGCGCAGCAGCAGGGGCATTTGCGTGATCTCGCTGCCGTCTTCGGGGATGCGCCGCTGAGCGAAGACGAGGCCCTCGTCCACCTTCCAGACATTGATCGCGGCGGCGCGGTTTTTGTCTTTGCTTTTGGTGCCGCGGAGGACCTTGCCGTCGATGGCCAGATGGCGCAGGAGCGCGATGCCAGGAGTGCCGGCGGGCACTTCCACCGCTGGCCCGCAGAGTCCGGTGGTCCATGCGCGGAAGGCGGCTTCGAAGAGGTGAGTATCGATGGCCTGGAAGACGCGGTTGAAGGTGTCGTGGCTGGGAATGCCGGCGGGCAGTTCGAGGAAGGTGCGCAGCCATAGTTCGTGATCGAGGGCGAAGTCCTCCATATCGGTGAAGGCGCTCTATCCGCACAGCGCGGTGCATACAGCGATGACAAGGATGTCTCCGAGCAGGTGCTGAGGTTCGCGGCGTGCGGGGATCGGGCACGCTGGCAAAAGCGTTGAGCAGGCGGATTGAGACGAACGAACCGCCGGGAGCGGTCCGTATTGGCTGATTTGAGGAGGCGGGCATCCGCAGGCTGTAACGCACCCTAACGTAAGTGCATCTGCTATAATCAGAAGATTTTCCATTGCCTGGAAATCTGGAAAACCTGGAAGTTAAGTGCGTGAACCCTGCGTTTCCGTTGGAGTTTATGATTTGCGGTCGGTCGCAGTCATGGGATGGCCGAAGGGCGAAACCCGGCTCCGCGCAAGAAACTGCACGGTGCCCCCGTTCTGTTTCCTCACCACTCCCTTCTCACCCCGCTTCCCTCCCATGAAATTCCATCGCCTCATCCCTGTCTTTGCCGTCGGCCTCTGTGTCAGCCTTTTCGCGACTCCGATCCCGGAATCACTCAAACAGAACGGCTGGTTTGTTGGGTCACAGGCTTACACCTTTAAGGAGTTCTCATGCTTCGAAGCCATCGCCAAGACGAAGGAGGCGGGCGGCAATATGATTGAACTGTTTCCCGGCCAGGTGCTCAAACCGGGCTCCACGGACAAGGTGCATCACACCATGTCCGAGGCCGCGATGACGGAACTGAAGGCGGAATGCGCGCGCCAGGGGATTCGTCCGGTGAATTATGGCGTGGTGGGAGCCAACAGCCCGGAAGAAGTCAAAGCGATCATGGCATGGGCCAAGAAGATGGAACTCTACGCGGTCTGCACCGAATCCACGGAACAGGTCGTGGCCTGGGAGGCCGGGGCGAAGGAGTTTGATATCAAAGTGGCGTTTCACGAGCACGGCGGCTCCATGAGCAATCCGAAATACAAGGTTTGGAATCCGCTCTACATTCTGGGCGTGGTGGAAAGCCGCGATCCCCGGGTGGGGGCCTGCGCTGACCTCGGCCACTGGTGTACGTCGAACCTGAAACCCGTCGAGTGCCTGCGCATTCTGAAAGGCCACGTCATCAGCGTTCACCTCAAGGACAAGGCCACCTTTGGCGAAGCCCCCGTCGTCGTTGCCGGCAAAGGCGTCGTTGATGTCGCCGCCTGCCTCGAGGAACTCAAGGCGCAGAATTTCAATGGCCACATCTCCATCGAGCACGAAGCCGACTGGAAGGACAGCGTGCCCCAGGTGAAGGCGAACATCGACTTCGTTAAAGCCCACGCGAAGTAAGGGCCGCAGTTAGGGGGTGCGCGAAGCTGCTCTCCTCCTTATGCTGCGTCCATGCAACCATCCCTGATGTCTGCGCTCTACGACCGCGCCCGTCACGAGCCGCTCGCGGCCGCGGATTGGAACGTGCCGCATGTCCGTGACGCAATCTCTGCCATCTGCCGCGATGCGGAGTTGGCGTTCGACGCCGGCCGCCTCTGGCCCATGCACCCGGAGGACGAGGATCCCGGCGACCCGGCGGACGGAATTTTCCGCGGGCTCTACCAGGGCGCTGCCGGCATGGTGCATGCGCTCGACCGGCTCTCCAGAGCAGGCTTCTGCGAGCCGTCGCTCGACCTCGCGGCGATCGCCGGAGGCCTCTACGGAGCCACGCTGACCTCGCCGGACGAGAAGGACGCCGGCGCGTCTCTGATGTTAGGGACCAGCGGGATCCTGCTGGTCGCACACCGCCTCGCCCCATCGGCTGCGACGGCGGACGCCCTCGCGGAAGTGATTGCTGCCAACGTGGAGCACCCGGCCAACGAATTTCTGTACGGATCTCCAGGCACGATGCTCGCCGCCCGCGCGATGCACGCGCGCACCGGGGAGGAACGCTTCGCGGAACTGTGGCGCGCGAGCGCCCGCGAACTGCTCAAGCGCCAGGAAAAGGACGGTCTCTGGACCCAGAACCTCTTCGGCAGGCACGATCGCTGCATCGGGGCCGCGCATGGCTTCGCCGGCAACGTCCTCGCACTCCACGCCGCGCCGGAATGGCTTGACGACGCCCGCTCCGTGGAGATACGGGCGGTCGCTACGGCCCGCGCGTTCGCGCTCGTGGACGGCGCCCTCGCCAGTTGGCACGCCGTTCCGGGTGGCTATCCGAACGGTAATCCGCCGCGATTGCAGTGGTGCCACGGCTCAGCTGGTGTCGTGACTTCGCTCGCCAGGCTGGCGCCGGACGACGACGCCCACGGCGAATTGATGACCGCCGGCGGCGAACTCGTCTGGACGGCTGGCGCGGTCGCGGGAAACGCCGGTCTCTGCCACGGCACCGCCGGCAACGGCTTTGCATTCCTGGCACTTCTCGACCGGACGGGAGATGAGCGCTGGCTTGAGCGCGCCCGCGCCTTCGCAATGCACGGCCTCGACCAAGTCGACCGGCTCCGCGCGGAGACCGGCCGCGGCCGCTACTCGCTCTTCACGGGCGACATTGGAGCGGCACTGTTCGCAGCGGCGTGTCTGGACGGCAACGCCGGCTTTCCCGGGCTCGACCACTTTTGACTGAGGAACAACGAAGGACGCAATCGCTCAAACCGCCCGCGCGGAACTCCGCTCGCATGAGCGCCGAGACAGACGGCTCGTGTCATTGACCATCGAGAGACAATGAGCCGGTTTGGCGCGGCGAGGTGATACCGTTGACGACGTTAGGCGGCAGATCGCCGCGGGCGGCGATGACCGCATGGGTCGCGGCGCCTTCGCGGAGTTTTTTGACGGCGACCGTGCTTACGGAGGCGATGTGCGGTGCGATGATGACGTTCGGCAGGCTGCGCAGCGCGTGGTCGGCGGGGAGCGGCTCGGGATCGAACACATCGAGCGCGGCGGCGGCGAGATGTTTGCTTTCCAATGCGGCGACGAGTGCGGCGGTGTCCACAAGATCGCCGCGGGCGACGTTAATGAGCAATGCGCCGGGTTTCATTTTCTCCAGCGCCGCGGGGCCGATGATGCGTCGCGTCGCGGGCGTGGACGGGCAGTGCAGCGTGATGATGCCGGATGAGGAAAAGATCTCGTCGAGTGTGGCGGCAGCGGCTCCGGCACCGGCGATGTCGGCGGGCGAGACGACCGGATCGTGGACGAGCACGCGGCATTTGAAGGGCCGCAGGCGCTGCACGACTTCGCGACCGATGCGACCGAACCCGATGACTCCGACAGTCTCGTCGCGCAGTGCTTTCATTTCCGGGACGGGAACGGCGAGGCGCCACTGGCCGGCGCGGAGATCGTTGGTGTGCGTGACGACCTGCCGGGTGAGGCCGAGAATATAGGCGAGCGTGTGGTCGGCGACTTCATCGATGCAGTAGTCGGGAATGTTCGAGACCGGGATGCCCAGGGCACGCGCGGCGTCGAGGTCCACATTGTCCACGCCGATACCGTAGCGCACGATGGCACGCGCCTTGTTCATCGCGGCGATGACGTTCGCATTGATCCGCGCGAACTGCGTGATGACCGCGTCCGCATCCGTGACGAGGGCGATGAGTTCCGCCTCGGTTTTGCACTGTCCAGAGATGAGCTTGCCGCGGGCATTCTCAATGATGGATTGTTCGATAGTGAGGTCGGGGAATAACCAGTCGGTGACGACGATGTTCATGCGGCAATGGACTCACTCACGGAACAACTTTTGCCAGCGGGAATGGCGCGGGCTTTTTGACCGCTCCGCTGGGTCGCCGTCCCAGCCGCAGCCGCGCCACTGCGCCGCCGGAGGGCCGGTTCTCCAGGGTCACCCCGCCTCCGTGCAGTTGCGCGATCTCCTGCACGAGACACAGACCGAGGCCGGAACCTTTCGTGCCGCAGTGCTGATGCTTCAGCGAATAAAACCGCTCGAATACGCGCTCCGCGGCGTAGTCGGGAATACCGGGGCCTTCGTCCTCCACACGCCAGCCGCACGGCTCCACGGTGATGATTACGGTGCCATTGGGTGGCGAGAGATCGCAGGAGTTCTCGACCAGATTCAGCAGGGCGAGGCCCAGCAGGAAGGGATCGCCCTCACACGGCTCCGGCACGCCTTCGGTGGCAACCGCCAGCCTAACGTTGCGCGACTGCATCTCAGCCGCGGCGTCCTCTGCGATGGCCCGCAGGTCGAGCGGCTCGCGGCGTTCGAGGGCCTTCATTTGCTCGATCTCCGACAGCCGCAGCAGCCGGGCGATGATTTGATCGGCGCGGGAGGATTCTGTCAGGATGTTTTCCAGAAACCGTCGCCGCTGGTCCGCCGGCATCTCCTCGCCGAGGAGTTCCGCGGCTCCGCGAATGGCGGCGAGCGGGCTTTTCAATTCGTGTGTGAGGGTGCGCACATAGCGGCCGGCGTAGTGCCGGCCCTCCAGTTCCTCGCGCATCTCTTCCACGGCATGGCCGAGCACGCCGGCCTCCTGCCCGCGGCCCAGGCGTGGCAATGTCGGGCGCTCGCCGCGGCTCACGGCGCGGGCGTATTCCGCAAGCCGCTGCATGGGCCGGAACAACCACGCGAAAACGGCTACCAGGAAAAGCAGCAGCCCCGCGGCGATGAGTGCCGTCGCCCAGAGAATATCGCGACGCCGCTGCACCACGAAAAACATCTGGTCAGACTTCGCCTTGCTCACCGAGAGCACGCCGCCGCGCACCCCGCGCACGAGCACCGGCGCGGCGACATGCACCACGGAGCTGTCAGGATCATTCTTCAAGAGCCGGGTGGCGCGCGCTCCGTACTTGCCGTCGAGGGTGCGCTTCACGTCATTGAGGGCGGAATGATCTGTGCCCGGTTCGACACCGCTGGAATCATAAAGCACCCGCCCGTCGGCGTCGGTGAGGCAGACGTTCAGGCCGATGCGCGTCTTGTGGAGATCAAACACCCGGGCGTCCACCTCCCGCTGCGGGAGCCGGGTCCATGCTGCGCGCAGCGTGTCCACGGCTGCGGAAGGGCCGCCGCTTTCCCACTGCGGCTCAATGACCGCGGCGAGACTGTTGGCGGTATCGATGAGCGTCTCCTCCGTGGCCTGATCATTTGTCTGCCGGACGTCCCGCATAAGCTGGTCCAGGAGAAAGCCGAAGCCTGTCGCGATGATAGCCACGATGGCGAGCAACGCGAGGTGCGTCATGCGCGGAGGCCAGAGCGGACGGCGCGGCATCATGATTCGCGCAGGGCGTAGCCGAGTCCGCGGCGGGTTTCGATGGGGTCCGCATCCGGGGCGGCGACGCGGAGTTTGGCGCGAAGGAGCTTGATGTGCGCATCCACCGTGCGGTCGGACGCGGCCACAGGGTCTTCCCATGCGAGTTCCATAAGTTGATCGCGCGAGAAGACGCGGCCCGGATGAGCCATCAGCGCGGTGAGCAGGCGGTACTCCGTCCGCGCGAGTTCGAGGGCGTGACCGCGGCACAGCACGAGCGCACGTTCCGCATCATGCACAAGCAGCGCAGTTGACGCGGAAACCGCGGGAGGCGCGGACGCGGCCGTGCGGCCGGACCTTCTCAGAATGGCCCGCACCCTCGCTGTTAGTTCGCGCGGGCTGAATGGCTTCGTCACAAAATCATCCGCGCCGAGTTCGAGGGCGAGCACGCGGTCCAATTCACCATCGCGGGCCGTGAGGAAAAGGACCGGCAGGCCCTGGGCAGCAGCGAGGAGCTGGCGGCA
The DNA here is from genome assembly GCA_031414455.1 of Verrucomicrobiota bacterium. Lineage (GTDB taxonomy): Bacteria > Verrucomicrobiota > Verrucomicrobiia > Verrucomicrobiales > V1-33 > V1-33. Next base: position 1,845 of record JANNVM010000856.1, on the reverse strand, counting down.
GACATCGTAACCGCTCATGTCCGGCAGGCCGATGTCGAGAATGACGAGATCGAAAGTCTGCGCGCCCGCTTTGGTCAGGCCCTCGCCGCCGGTCGGTGCCCACTCGGCTTCGAAGTGCTCCGTACGCAGCGCGAAGAGTACATTCTCGGCAATGGCGGGCTCGTCTTCGATGAGGAGAATGCGGCGGGACATGATAACCGCCTCATGCCCTGACTCCGCCATGAATTGAAGCGCGAAGTTCACGGCTCGATGACGGTGATGGCCGTCCACGGCCCCCGGGTGTCGCCCAACGTCGCGGCCCACCACCATGAGGAAACATCCGTCCATGTGCGTCCCGCGGCATCCGCGATGCGCTCGCGGACACGCCGCGTGCCGGCGGGACCGATCGCTTCCGCGGCACCCCACAGCACGCCGTCGGCATCAGTGAACACCGGTTTCTCCTTCACCGACCAGCCGGCGGCGCGCAGGCAATCGAGGCTGGAATGCAGCGCCCGCGTGGGCTGCAGCACTTCGCGCCAGAGCACCTGGCGTTCGCGCTGTTGGAAGATGCTCAGCCTGCCAGGAAAATCTTTGGCGAACGCGGCGTCCTTCGCGCCTGGCGGAACGGGTAGCAGCGGGCGTCCTTCAAAGCTCGCCGGCAGCGAAGGCAGGGCGCCTGCGGCCGTGCGGGTTTGCAAGGAATACCCTGACATGACAGCCAGTGCGGCACACACGAGGAGTGGCGCTGTTTGCAGCAGGCGGCCACGTTTTTTCCCGCGGAACCGCTCGAGAATCGCAATCAGCGCCCATGTGCAGAGCGCAAAGATCACCGCACCCGTGCCTTCGTGGGTCCACTCCGGCCAGTGGACCGCGCCGCTTTCGGGGAAGAAGAGAATCGTTGCGCGGAGTATATTGCCCGCAATGACGAGCGCCGTCGCGGCCAGCAGTCCGGCGAAAACGCCGCGGTTGGGGATTCGCATCTGCGCCATGAGAATCAGCGCCAGCACGCAGGCCGTCCACCACATGCGAATGCCGCTGCACGGGGCGTCCACGCCGACGAGGCCGCCGGGCGTGGAAAGCATGGTGCCAGTGCGTTCGCAGGCGACGGCACAGGCCCGCAGCAGCGCATGCGATCCCGCGGCTGTCAGCAAGCGCAGCGGGTAGCCGGCATAAAATTGCAGCGACGCCATGACGGGCAGGGAGAGAACCAGGAGGACGGTTATCGCGTGCTGCCGCACCTGAGCCGCAATAATGATCACGGCGAGCCCCGCCAATGCCCGCAGCATCGGCGGCATTGGGATCGGGAGGACCGCGGTCGTGGTCGTGATTACCAGCGCGAGGCGGAGGGGAGTCACGTTGCTTTTCCTCATCTCGCCGCGGTCTCTCCACAGAAACCACAGCGCTGCGGTTAGGGAGAGGAAGCCGAGTGGTTCATCGTTTCCATCATGGAGGCGCGAGGCATACCACGGCGCGACGCGCACCAGGCAGAGCAGAACGCAGACGCCGGCGAGGACGATGCGGATACGGCAAGTAACGCAGCTCGACTTTCCAAAGTCGAGTTCCGTACGCCGGGTCTCAGGCACTTGATTTCGGAAAGTCGAGCTACGGCTTTGATGCCTCTTGATCGGAACGGCGGGAGCGTTCATTTGGCCGCGTCCTGGTTTCTGTTCCGCACGCATATCAGCGCCATACCGGCGATCAGCACGAGCAGGACACCTCCCGGCTCCGGCGTGGTGCCGGCCGTGCCGCCGCCAACGGCGAGGGGACTAACGCCCTGGGGCCGCGGCAGCGGTTGTTTCACCGTCCGGGCGGCGGCGAGCAGTTCGCGCGGAGATTCATCCACAGCGACGAAGCTGGTAAATTCGG
>JANNVM010000855.1:0-3366 GCA_031414455.1 Verrucomicrobiota bacterium | reverse complement strand
GAGGACCTTCGCGATGTTCGGGTGATCCATCATCGCCAGCGCCTGACGTTCCTGTCCGAAGCGGGCGATGACTTCCTTCGTGTCCATGCCCAGCTTGATAATTTTGAGCGCCACGCGCCGCCGCACCGGCTGCTCCTGATCCGCGACCCACACCGTGCCGAAGCCGCCCTCACCGATCTGCTCGCGCAGCTTGTAAGGCCCGACGGTCGCGCCCGGTCGCTCACTTTGCGGGGAGGCAGCCCCGCGCCGGTCGCCGTCCGTGATGACCGTGGGGAGAAACTGCTGGCCCACAGCTTCCGCATCACAGGCGAGCAACTCACGGACTTTCCCCAGCAGCGCGGCATCATCGCCGCAAGCCTTGATGAGGAAGGCCTCGCGCTCTTCCGGCGAGGTCTGTTCCATGGCCTGCTGGTAGAGGGATTCTTCGGTGGGATGATCGGAGTGATTCATGGTCTTACTCAGAGAAACTCTTTTTCCGCGGCGAATGGCTCAGGGATTTTGAATTATTTTGCGGAGCCTGTAACGCAGTCCGTCCCGGCTGCTGTGTCGCAGTGCTTCCAGCCTGCCACGGCCTGATGGACGGGGAGCAAGGCGGGACGCCCTGCGGAACGGCAGGCCGGAGGCGCTGCGTTACGCTTCTTCCTGGAGGCGCTTTATTTCCCGGAAAAGCCACGCCCGGGCAAAGCTCCACGCGCGTTTGGCGGTGGCGAGCGACAGGCCGAGCACGTCCGCGGCTTCTTCCAGGGTGAGACCGGTGAAGAACCGCAGTTTCACGAGTTCGGCCTTAGGTCCGTCGAGGGCGGCGAGGTTTCGAGGGCTTCGTGGAGGACGAGCATCGCCTCCGCCGCCGCAGTGAAGAAGTGGCTTCGGTTTACAAACGGTTGGTCGCGGAGACGCAGCCACGCCTCATGCACGAGTGCGGTGGCTTGCAGCGTGTGGCCGGGTTGCTCGCGGGCCATCTTCGCTCGAGCGGGTTGGCGCAGCTCGGAATAACCTTGTTCGAGCAGCGCGCCCCCGGCTTGATCGTCGCCGTGCTGCATCGCTTCCAAAAGACGGGTGACGTCGCTCATGCTCGTGCGTGTAGATGGTGCCTGTTCATCTCTGCGGTGCATGAAGAGTGACACGCTCCGGCCACTTCGCGCCTTGATTGATCCAAGCGCGCAGGTTTGCGGCCTCATCGGTGGTGAGCGCGGGGAATCTTTCGCGCTTAGCCACCGGCGGCATCTCCATGTCCTCCACTTGATCCTGCACGAATCGAAGCAAAGGACTGACATCGGCTTTGCCAGGAATCACCACCGCCTCGCCGCGGTTGCCGCCCCGGACGAGAGCGGCGCGATTCGCCATCTGGAAACCACCCTTGGGCCGCTCGCCAACATGACATGCCACGCAGGAGCGTTCGAGCACGGGCTGGATGTCGCGTGCAAAATCGACAGGGTTAGCCGCATGGTTTGTTTTTGTGGCAATAGCCGCCGTTTTCACCAGCACGGGCGCAGGCGGTGGCGGCTGTGCTGGATCAAGCGATGTCGCCAGGGACATCACAGCCCAGCTTGTGCCGGCGGCGGAAATCCAGCCGTCCCTGCCGTGAGGGAAGCCGCTGTCCATCGGTGGCTGGAAAGGATGCGTGCGGCTGCGCACATGCCAGGTGCCGTCGGTGAGCTGAGTGCGGCGCAGGAAGTCGAGTCCGCGCTGAATTGCCGGATGCCCGGGCGCGATCTTTGCGCCTTCCATCAAAGCGCAGAGCGACTGACCGGTGCCGTAGGCGTCACTCTCCAGTCCGGCCAGTTGCGCCCAGCCACCATCGGCGCGCTGCAACTGAATCAATGCGTCCGCGAGTGCTTGCAGCGTGCTGGGTTGATCGCCAGCCCATGCTAGTCCGAGCAGTTGATGGATGCGTTCTTCATTGGTCTCAGCGCGGGCGTTCAAGAGCCACTCGCGGGCACGCCGCACACTTGATTCCAGTTCAAGCCGACGCGCTGGGATGGGGAATGATTTGATCATGTGAACCGCGGATGCGGTGGCGGTGATGTCACTCGCCTGGATTGGCGGACGCGGAATATACCGGCTCCAATGGCCGTCGGGATGCTGGACCGTGGTGAGCATATGAACCATCGCATCGGTGGTGATGGAGGCGGGCTCGCTTTCGCCTTTCAGATCCATCGCGACATAGCCGGCGAAGATGGATGGATCGGGCAGAAACGCTCCCTGCAAGGCGATCTCAGGGTCGGCGAGGTCCCTCTTGAGCAGCTCAAGCTGATGGTGCTCCGCCTTGCGATCCGTCACAAATTGGCGCGAGCGCGCCAGGCTCATCGCGGCCAGCGGAAGCTGCTGTTGATGACAGGAGATGCACTGCTGGTGACTCGCGTGACGCAGAAACGTAACGGCGGAATCCTCGGCGGTTTTGATGAGCGACGGGAGCGCGCGCTGAATGGCCTCGGCAGTCGTGTTGGCTTCGCCCTGCGCCTTCTCGCGTGGCTTGGTCACTTGTGACGGAGCCTTGGCACCCGCTTTGATCAGCGACTGCACGATCGGAGTGTCGCCGCGTTTGCGCGCTAGCATCAGCGGCGTTTGCGGGACGCCGAGGAAATTGTCCACCGGTTGTCCGCCCTCGGCATTCGCATCGGCACCGCGGGAGAGCAGCAACTCGACGAGCGCAGGTGAAGACAACTCCGACGATGCGGCCCAATGCAAAGGCGTGTAGTTGGCGATGAGATCACGCTGATCGACCGGTGCCCCGGCATCCAGAAGCAGGCGAGCCAAACCGACGCGCCCGCCCCACGCCGCCTGGCCCAGCGTGCCGCCCACCTGTGTAAAGGCGTCGATCTTCGCGCCGCGTTCAAGCAGCAGCTTCGCCAACGGTTCGTTGCCGAGGAACGCGGCCCACATCAGCGGCGTGCGTCCGCCGCCAAAAATGAAACCGTCCACGTTCATGTTGGGCCTGGCATTGATGTCCGCTCCAGCGTCGAGCATCAGACGCACGGAATCCACGTCACCAGCTGCCGCAGCTGCCATCAACGCGGTCGAACCATAAACGTTGGCCACGTTCACATCCGCCCCGTGCTCGATCAGAAGCTTCACCGTGAGACTATTGCCCGCTTTTCGCGCAGCGAGGATGAGCGGGGTGTTGCCGAGTTTAGACTTGGCCCGCACATTTGCGCCAGCATTGATGAGCAATTGCGCCTTGTCCGCAAACGTCGCTGCATACAACAGCGCGGTGGCGGCAGCTTTGTTGGATGCGTTCACATCGGCACCGGCCTTGAGCAATCGCTCCATCACAGCGGCATCGGCCATCCACGCGGCGGCCATCAAGGGCGTGTTGCCGTATTCATCGCGTGCATCCACCTCGGCTGCGTTTTTCAAAAGCAGCTC
>JANNVM010000854.1:0-16243 GCA_031414455.1 Verrucomicrobiota bacterium | reverse complement strand
CGGCCCGGCTTCGCGGTTCGTCAGGCCATACATGTGGAAGCTGCCGCTGTTCGCGAGGGCATCGGCAGGCACATTGGCGTCAATGACGAGCGAGGTGCCCTGAGCGACGTAGGTGAACTTGAGCGCATAGGCGGCGTGCGGGTTCCCGGTGCCGGTTACCTCGCCCGGGCGATCTTCCCGGAGATTGTGACCCGGCCAGATGGCGGCTACTTCCGCGCCGTTAGTGAACGACAAGGCGATGGGGCGGATCGTGGTGAAGGACCACAGGCGGATGTAGAGCTTCACTTCATACAGCAGTCCCGGGGTGAGTCCGGAAAGCGTAAAGCTCTGCGTGCTGCCGGGATTCGCACCGCCGCCGGAGTAGGTGAAGCCACCGAGAAGATCAAGCAGGCCAGCACCGGTCACACCGCCGGTGGCGGGAACCCAATCGTTGTTGTTAAGAGGGGCGATGACGTTCTTTCCGCCGCTGGCCGCCCATTCGAAATTCGCCGGCGTGACGCCGGCGGTTAACGCATCGAAGGCCAGCCCATTGACCGTGGTGGCATAGCCGCCGCTGATTTTGTGAGTGTAGGTGGCGAGTTCGGATGGAGTATTGATGATGCCGGTGCTGTCGTCGTCGGTCAAAACACTGACGGCCACCCCGACCGGGAGGGCCGGCCGGTTGAGCGCACTGCTGGGATTGCTCAAGACGGAAATTTCGTAAGCATCGGGGAAGGAATCGCCGTCGGTGTCGGCGAGGGCCGGATTCGTGCCGGTGTCAGTGCCGCTGATGTAGATGCCGGAATTCGTCTCCGCGAGGTCGTTGATGGTGTCGCTGTCAGTGTCCACCTTGGTGGGACTCGTGGGCGGGCGTAAGCCGGCACCGGCGACTTCGGGGCCGTCCTTGAGGCCGTCATCATCCGAATCATCGTCAATGGGGCTGATCGTGGAAAAACTGCCGCTGAGCACGTACTCCTGGGCATCAGTGATACCATCAATATCAAAATCGGCCGGGGCCGGCCCGAGAGTGGTCAGATTGGCCGTGTATTGGGTTTCCCACCAATCGGGAATGAGGTCGCCGTCCGTATCCGCCGCCGGGGGAAGCTTCCGGTTGGCCAGAGCAGACATGTGGAACGTGCCGCCCGCCCCGGGGGTGATCGTAAATGCCCGGTTGGTCGCGGTGGCGACAAAGTTGTAATAAATCCGGATGCCGTTATTATTTCCGAACGCATCCTGATCCACCACGTAGGTATCGCCGCTGGACGCGAACGTTTGAACGCGGCCAGCGGCTTCCCATCCGTAGGCGAAAAAGCTGGTCTCATACGTTTCCCCCACCGTGAGATTGGTGAGGTTTACTGTGCGGGGAGCCCCGTTGTAGAGGAAGTTGTTCGCCAGCGTAGCGCTGGCACCGGTGACATTGGTAGCACGTCCGGTGGCGGCAAATCCGCCCCCCATAGAGAAGTTGGTCCCCGAGGTGGCATGGGTCACAAAGGGTATCGTGTTCACCGTGACGGGTGCATCTCCGCCGGTGCCGGTGTTCACGGCCACCGTGTAATCGGCAGCGACGCCGGTAATACCTGAAGTCGCATCGTTCGTCCACGCGTTGTGGGCCCAGGTTCCTGCCTCGGCGCTTCCCGTCATCACGGCAGCGCTCGCCGCCAGACCGAGAGCGAACGGCTTCCAGATGTCCCGCACTTTGCTTGTCGTAGTTTTTGAATTCATCGTTCGAATATCGCTAATGGGTTCTAACTGATTTCGTCACGTTCGGTTTTGAGTTTCTCACGGATGACGGCTGATTTTCCGGGCAGCCGGGGGGGGATTCGTCCCTCGACTACAAAACCGTTTACCCCCCCTTCCACGGGCAGGTCAAGATTTTTCTGAAAATGTGATTTTCTGAATGTTTTTTCTGAAGATGTCGATGGGATCACTGAATGCTGTGCGGGGCGCGTCGAACCTGGGGCCTTACTCCGCCCGCAGCACGAACTCCGGCAACCAGCCTTCGTCGCCGGCGGCATTGCGGCACCAGAGCCAGCCGCTGACTTCGCGCAGGGCGGTGACGCGTTCATCCTGATGCACCGAAAGATCGCGCGTACTGAAGGCGGTGCGGACTTTGGCGGTGACGCCTTCGATTTCCAGAATGTCCTCCGGCACATAACTGCCGCGGCCGTCAATGGTGCTGACCCAGATCCAGCCGGGCCACGACTTGTCGCGCGGCCCGGTGCTGACGACATCACCGGTAGCGAGCGTGAGCGGTGAGCGGTCAACGACAGTGTAGTTGGTGTTGGCGGTATAGTGCTTCATACGGGCGGGGATTTTGATCATTCGGGAGCGAAGGCAAGGAAGGATGCGCGAGGAAGAAAGACTTGAGTCATGGGCGGAGCGGTGCGATATGAGGCCCATGCGTGCAACCTACGCTACCCTTTTGACCTGCTGTGCCGCCGGCGGCGTTGCGGCGCTGGCACGGTGCGTGAACTTTCCTGAACCAGTCCCGGCGGGACGGGCCACGACTGCTTCCGCCGGGCACGGGAGTGTTTTTGGAATTCATCATTTTGCGCCGGAACCGCTGCGGAAGCTGGTGCAGCAGGCGCTCGCGCTGCCCGATGCCGAACGAGGCAAAGCTCTCGACAAGGCGATGGCGCGGTTTGCCAGCCGGGTGTCGGCGGAGGATGCGGCATGGATGCTGGAATTGAGAAAGCGCGGCGGCGAGGCTGGCGTTTCAGACGAGCAATGGCAGCAGTTCATCGAACGCTGGGCCGGGGCCGAGCCGGAGAAGGCTGCGGGCTTTCTCGAAGATCACGGACTGCTCGCAGGAGCCGACGCCTCGCCGCTCCTCAAAGCATGGGCCCGCAGCGGTGTGCCTTCGATCCTCGCATGGGTCGCCGCGGGCGGTGATAAACGGAAAGAGTGGTGGGCCAAACATTACCATGCCTACGGCACCGAATGGGCCACGCAGGACCTGGACGGCGCGCTCGCATGGCTGGAGAAAGAGACTGGGAGCTTTTTGGACGGCCCCATCATCGCCTCACTCCATCAGCAGCGCGGAATCGCCGGGGTGGAAGCCTGGCTGGCAGCGCACGGGGAAAAAGCCTCAGCCAATGCGAGAGTCACCGCGGCGGCGACGATGCTGCAGCACACTCTGAAGACCGGAGGGCCGGAAGCGGCGGCTGCCTATCTTGAGAGCCGCCCCCACCCGGAAGAACTGGATGATGGCGTGCAGGTCCTTAGCAGGACCTTCACCGCCGCCGCCCCGGAGAAAGCACTGACATGGCTTGACCGCATCGCCTCCCGCCCTGGCTTCCCGCGACATGAGGCGGAGGCCGCCATGGCGCAGTGGGGCGCCACCGACCCCGGTGCCGCCGGTGACTGGCTCAATGCCCACCGCAACTCACCGGCATTCAAGGAATACGTCTGGGCCTACGCCATGAACCTGGCCGTGGAAAATCCTGACGCCGCGAGGAAGTGGGCGGCGCTGCTGCCTCCCGAAGCTCCCCCGACTGCGCATCCGGTGAACGGCCTCACCTGGCAGACGGCCGGCCCGTTCCCCGGCGGGATCCCGGGGCAGGCCGCCGGCACGCTGGCCCAACACATTGACGCCGCAGCCGGGCTCCTGTCTGCACGGAACCAGCCGCCCGCGGCGGCAGACCCCGCGTCCCCGCCGGTCATCGCGCAGAACGGCTTTCGGATGCGCTACAACGCTGTCCTCGTCCGCGAATCCCCCGGCGCTGAACCCACCGTCCGCATGGTGCCGCGAAGTCCCTTCGGGTGAAGCCCGTGTCACGCCGGGCAGTGGTCACCGCCCAATCAAGTGATGGTCCCGGGGCCGAACGGCACGCTGATTGCAGAGCCGGTGTATGTCCCGGAATGACGCAGCCGTAGAGGGGGCAGCCTGCCCCCTCGAACCCTCTTCGGGCACAGAAGCAAAAAGGAAGCAGGCTGCTCCCTCTACGGCTTTAAACAGCGCTCACCCGATCTACTTTGCTAATCCCCACCAGCCCGTCCGCAAGACTCTCAACAAGCTCCCGCACTGGGAACAGGACGGAGCCACCTATTTCTTCACATGGCGGCTCGACGACTCCATCCCCGGGCACCTGCGCCGCCAATGGATGGAAGAGCGAACCGAATGGATTCTCGAAAATCCGAAACCGTGGTCCGAAGAAACCGAGAGTGATTACCACCAGCGCTTCTCTGCCCGAGTAGAACGCTGGCTGGATACCGGCTTCGGTGCCTGCGTCCTCCGACAGCCTGAATGCCGAAGCATCGTCGAAGAAAACCTCCACTGCTTCGACGGTCAGCGCTGCGTGCATCACGCATGGGTAATCATGCCCAATCATGTGCACACCCTCACTTCCCTGTGCCCCGGGTGGCATATGGAGCAACTGCTGCACACCTGGAAAGGCTATACCAGTCTTCGGATCAATCGGCTGCTTGGACAAAGCGGTGAATTGTGGCAGGAAGACTACTACAACCGGCTCATCCGCGACGGCCCGCACTTCGATCGGGTTTCGCGCTACATTCAGCGGAATCCGGTGAAGGCGAAACTGAGTGAAAATGAATTTGCGCTGTATGTGCATCCCGACAGACATCGCTACGCGTTCTGAAGCGCAGAGGGGGCAGCCTGCCCCCTCTAACGCTTACTCTGGGAGGGAGCAAAAAGGGAGCAGGCTGCTCCCTCTACATTTCGCGCCACTCGTGCCGGGGGTAGCGGCGCTCCATTTCCTTTTTGATAGCAGGATAGTGGTTCTTCCAGAAGCCGGCGAGGTCGCGGGTGACCTGGATGGGGCGGTGGTTCGGCGCGAGGATGCTGAGCACCAGCGGGACGCGTCCGGCGGCGATCTTCGGCGTGTCTTTCTGCGTGAAGAGTTGCTGGATGAAGACGGCAACGCTGGGCTCCTCGGGGCGGGTGTAGTCTATTTTCGCAGGGCGACCCGTGGCGAATTCGATGCGCGGCGGCGCGTGGCGGTCGAGCGCGGTGGCCTGGGAATGGCTGAGCCAGTCGCGCAGGGCCTGGAGCGGCGAGAGGTCTTTGATTTCCTTGTAGCTGCGGCAGCCGTGGAAGAGTTCTTCAAGGACGAGGCGCTTGTCATCGCCGGTGAAGACGGGGAGTTCCAGGTCCGGCATGGCGCGACGCAGGAAGTTCAGGCGCGCGAACCACTGCTCCGTGTTCTCATCCCACGTGGTTAGGTTAAGATTCCCGCGCAGCACTTCATCTGCGAGAATCGCGGCGGCGGCGTTTTCGTCCGGTTCGCCGCTCTGACGCTCACGGATGACGAGGTCCCGAAAGCTCACGCGCTCGCGCTGAATGACGCGGCGCTGCGTGGTGTCAAAGAACGGGGCCTTCACCAGCGCGAAGTCGTCAGGAAACAAATCACCAAGCCAGTCCTCTTCGAGTTCCGTGACCATCTGGAGCGTCACCTGCAAGTCGCGGCCCTGCACTTCTGCGATCTCCGCGGCGACGAGCAGCGACTCGCCGCGGACGACGCTGTCTTTGGCCACCGCGCCGCGCCGTCCGCCGACGATGTCGCACGCGCTGCCGCCCACGCTCGTGCGCCGCGCCACCTGATCGGAGTAGCCGGTGAGGATGACCTTCGCGAGCGTTTCGCGGTCCGGCAAATCGTAGCGGGGACTTCCAGTCCCCGATTCAATTGGACTGGTGGCCTGGAAGGCCACGCTGCGGCTGAGCCGCTCCGCCAGTCGTCCGGCTTCGGAGGCCGCTTTGCCATTCAACCCCAACTGCCCGCAGGAGTCTGGATGGAATCTGCGATCCGCCGCGGCCTGCCATGCCCGGAGAAGCGGCAGGAAGTCGCTGCAATCGTCCGCCGTCTGGAATTTCTTCTGCCCCTCGGTGCCCCGCATAAAAAGCGAGCGTCCCTGAAGCAGCGCCACGCACAACGCGATGGCAGGCGCGCACCCCTGCTCACCGGCTGCCTCCATCATGCGGGCCTGACGGGGATGCAGCGGATAACGCGTTAGCTGGCGACCCGTGGGAGTGATGGCCCCGGCGGCATCCAGCGCGCCGAGTTCATGCAGCAGCGTCACCGCGCGTTCGATGCCGCGGGCGTCGGGTTTCTCAAACCAGCGGAAGGATTGCAGATCGGGAACGCCGGCGGCTTTCAATGTCAGGATGACTTCCGCGAGATCGAGCCGCATTACTTCCGGCACCTCCGCAGCGGGACGGCGTCCGTGACTGTCCTCGCTCCACAGGCGCCAGCAAACGCCCGGTCCCGTGCGGCCCGCACGGCCGGCGCGCTGGTCGGCACTGGCACGCGAAATGGGATTCACCGTGAGCGTGTTGATGCCGCGGTTGGAATCCCACGACGCGATGCGTGCAAGGCCGGCATCCACGACAACGCGCACGCCATCTATCGTCAGCGAAGTCTCCGCCACATTCGTCGCCACCACGATGCGGCGGCGACCCGTGTCCATGACAGCGTCGTCCTGCTGCGCCGGCGTCAGCTCTCCGTGCAGCGGCAGGAGATCGAATTCCTTCGCCCACTTCTCGCGCGACAACGCGTCAAGCGTCTTGCGGATTTCGTAGCCGCCCGGCATGAACACGAGCGCATGGCCTTCGCGCTGCCCGGCCATGGCGTCGCCGCAAACACGCGCCGCATGGTCCCAGATTTCGCCGCGCACGGTGCCGCGCTGCGGAGCATAACGCATGGTTACGGGAAACGTGCGGCCTTCGGAAATGAGGTGCGTCGCGGGATGCAGCCAGGCATTGAGCGCTTCCGTCTGGAGCGTGGCCGACATGACGAAGATGGCGAGATCCGGCCGCGTGGTCTCCTGCAAGTCCATCGCCCGGGCCAGGGTGATATCGCCGTAAAGATGACGCTCATGGAATTCATCGAAGACCACCGCGGTGACGCCGCGGAGGTGAGGATCGTCCATCATGCGGCGCAGCAGGATGCCCTCGGTGACATAACGGATGCGCGTCTTCGCGCTCACTGCACCTTCGAACCTGACTTGATAGCCCACTTCATCGCCCAGCCGCACGCCCATCTCCTCCGCCACCCGCCGCGCCAGCATCCGAGCCGCAATCCGCCGCGGCTGAAGGATCACCACCTCACCGCCGTCGAGAAGATCGTTCTTCAAAAGCATCTGCGGCAACTGCGTGGACTTCCCCGATCCCGTGGGTGCCTCAATCACGAACCGTCGCCGCTCCGGCGTGCTCCGCCATGCCGCGAGCAGTACGGATTCGATTTCGTAAATGGGAAGAGGCATGAGCGGTGTTCCCGCCTCTCCTTCCGGCGGGAATCGGCGTCAACGGCTTTGCCTTTCCCAACAAACCCGCCCCGGGCAACGAACCCCCACCCCGGTTCCAGCCTCACCCCATTTTTACCGCCATGTGCTGGAGCGTGTCGGCGCACACAGCCATCCGGTCGGCGGCATTGGACAGGTGCCGGTAGATTTCGCGGCGCTTAAACATGTTGATGTAGTCGTCGCCCTGAAACAATTCAGCCAGGGCGCGGCGATAGATTTTCTCCACGGTGCGCTCCGCCTTCCGGGCGCTGGTGCAATCCTGCGCCACGGCGGCAGGCGACTTCTCCAGTTTGCCGTATCCCGACTGCAGCGCGAGAACGCCATCCCGGATTCTCACTGCCATATCGAGTTCGTATTTGTCAGGCCTGACGCCGAGCACGTCCATTTCATTGACGGTCGCTTTGCTGTAATTAACCACTTCATCAAGACCGATGACGGCCCGGTAGATGTCCTCACGGTCCATCGGTGTGGAAAACGCCTCACTGAGAGTCTGCAGATTCCGCACCTTGATTTCATCCGCGCGGTGCTCCGCGTCGAGGATTCTGGCCCCGGCTTCGGCGGATCCGGTTTCCATGAATTCCACGAGGAGATCCGCCGCCTGCCGCAGGTGATCCATCTGTTCCCTCAATAGCGCAAAGAAGTCCGGCGTCTGAGGAAAGAAGCGGGCTGCGAGGCGTTTGAAAAATGACGGGGAAGATTCAGACATAGACCGGCAGAGTTACGGATTAAGGGGAAGGAACGCATGAATCAAGGCATAGACAACCACCGCCATGACCGCCGCGCCCGGGAGGGTGATCAGCCATGTGACGGCGATGGACCGTGCCGTTTGCCAGCGCACCGCCCGCGGATGTTCCGAGGCTCCGATGCCCAGTATCGAGGACGTCACCACATGCGTGGTCGAAACCGGTGCGCCTGCCAGGGAAGCCCCCATGACGACGACCGCAGCGGTGAGTTGTGAGTCGAGGGCGTGCAGCGGACGGACCCGATAGATGGAAAATCCGAGAGTGCGCACGATCCTCCAGCCGCCGGATATCACGCCCAGCGTCAGGGTGCCGGCGCAGGCGAGCATCACCCACCACGGAACCGCGAAGTGAGGAATGAATCCTCCCAGCATGAGCACCAGCGTGAGAATTCCCATGCTCTTCTGGGCGTCGTTCGCTCCATGAGCAAACGAGAGGCCCGCGGAGGTCACGAACTGAGCCATGCGAAGGTGACGGTTGATGGCGGGACGGGCTGCCCGAAGGATCCAGGACATCGTCCGGTGCAGAAGAAATCCGATGACGAATCCCGCCACTGGCGAGAGCAGCAGGGCGAGAAGAACTTTGGTCACACCGGTGAATTTCCCGTGCGACAACAGTTCGCCGAATCCCCACACCACGTGATCGCCACCCGCCGCCACGCAAACCGCCCCCGCCAGCCCCCCCACCAGCGCGTGTGAGGAGGATGATGGAATGCCCAGCCGCCATGTGAGGAGATTCCATGCGATGGCACCAGACAGGCCGGAGAGAACGATGGCCACGGAATGCGCGGCGGGCAGATCGGAGACACTGACAAATCCACCGATGGTATTGGCCACCGCCGTTCCCCCCAGCAGAGGGCCGAGAAATTCGAAGAATCCCACAACCGCGACCGCCTGCGCAGGCGTCATGGCCCGGCTCGCAATCACGGTGGCAACGATATTGGCGGCATCGTGGAATCCGTTGGTGAAATCGAACACGAGGACAAAGACCACGGTAACGACAGCAAGAACGAGAAGGAGGTCCACTTGGCGGAGAAGATGAATGGCGGCACCGCGTTTAATGCGGAAACCGTGTGACAATTGTGTCACCTGACAAATGCGACAAGCAGATTCTGCCGGGCAAAAGCAACCGGACTCCGGCGCGCGCCGATTTTTGAGCAAAGAATCGGAGGATTTGCGCGGCACCCGTTTCCCCCTGATTATCTGTGTCAATTATGTCACACCAATCACCCGCGTCCGTCTCCAAACATTCTGTCAAGCAAGGCAAAGAGCGCCGGGCCGTCAGGACGCGTGCGGTCGCCGCCGGCGACACCGTACCCAATCTCAGTCCAAAAGGCATCACGCGGCATGTCACTTCAAAACGCCGGTCGGAAACCGGCACCGTCCAGGCCATGGTGCTCGCTGACTGGCTCTCGACTCACGCCAAAGGTGTTCCTCCGGGTGATCAACTGGACCGCCTGCGCGCATTGATCGCCGGTGCCTCACCGGATGAGGTGAAGGCGCTGCGCCATGTGCTTTTCGAACCCGCCAGAGTGAGCCAGGAGGAGGAAGAGGCGGACCACGCGCTGGCCCCCGGATGGCGCGGGGGAGCTTATCCCTATCTCAACCTGCTGTCCCGCCGCAACTACGAGCGGCAGAAGTACCGCCTCCAGGTGGAACTGCTGAAACTTCAGGCGTGGGTCAAGGAGACCGGACAGCGGCTCGTCATCCTTTTTGAAGGAAGGGACGCCGCCGGCAAGGGGGGCACCATCAAGCGGTTCATGGAACATCTCAATCCCCGGGGCGCGCGGGTCGTCGCCCTTGAAAAGCCCAGTGAAGTCGAGCGCGGACAGTGGTATTTTCAGCGCTACATCTCTCACCTGCCCACAAGGGGAGAAATCGTTATGTTCGACCGGAGCTGGTATAACCGCGCCGGAGTTGAGCGGGTCATGGGATTCTGCGCCGATGGTGAATACGACGAATTCATGCGCCAGACACCCGAGTTTGAGCGGCACCTCGTCCGCGGCGGCGTGCATCTGTTCAAATTCTGGTTCTCCGTCAGCCGGGCCGAACAGCGGCGGCGCTTCAAGGAGCGCCATGCCCACCCGCTCAAACAGTGGAAACTGAGCCCCATTGATATGGCCTCCCTGGACAAGTGGAACGAGTATACCCGCGCCAAAGAGGCGATGTTTCTGAACTGTGATACCTCCGATGCCCCGTGGACGGTGATCAAATCAGACTGCAAAAAGCGCGCCCGCCTGAACACCATGCGTTTTCTTTTGCACCGGCTTCCCTACAACAGCAAAAACCTGGACGAGTTGGGCCCGGTGGATCCCCTGATCGTCGGACGCCCGTCACTCGTGCCCTCTATGGGCGAAGATCAGATTGCTCCCGCGGGAGAGAACTGAGCAGGGCCTGCGCCGGCGCACACCGGACCGCAAGGCACATGGGGGCGGCTATCCGGCGTAGTTGCTCACCACTTCCAGCATCTGGTTGAACTGCCGGTCTATATCATCAATGAGCGCGGCCTGGACGCGGAAGCGGTCGAGATTGTGGTTGGCGCGGTGCGTCTTGAAATAGGTGTCCCCGTTGAGGTGGTCCGCGAGAAACCGTGTCGCGAGTTCGAACGTGATCAACTTGCCGCTAAAGGCAAGCTGGGCGATTTCCTCCCGGGTCAGGAATTCGCGGGCGCTGCTCAGGTAGCCGCGCACAAGCGCGTCGAACATCGGCAGCCGCATCATGACGCGGCTGGCATCACGCTCATCCTCCGCGGTGGAAATGGCGGTGGTGCGCACGAGATCACCGAAATCGTAGAGGACAAGTCCGGGCATGACGGTATCGAGGTCCATGACGCACAGCCCCTCGCCGGTCTGGTGATCAATCATCACGTTATTGATCTTGGTATCGTTATGCGTGATTCGCTCGGGCAGACTGCCGGCTTTCTGGAGATCAAGGAGCACATCGGCCGTGGACTCGCGCTCCAGCACCCAGGCGATCTCTTTGGCGACGGCGCTCTTCCGCCCGGCGCGGTTTTCCGCAACGGCCGCGGCGAAGGCATTAAACCGGCTGCGCGTGTTGTGGAATTCGGGGATGGTGTCGGCGAGGCGCTCCCCGATCATGCTGGAGACGTGTTTCTGGAAGGTGCCGAAGGCACGGGCCGCCTCCTCGGCTAGGGCAGTGCTGTTGACGTGATTGTGCGCCTCGGCCCCTTCAATGTAGAAGTAGGCACGCCAGTGATTGCCCTCGCGGTCCTCGTGCCACATCCGCCCGTCGCGACCGGGGACGAGCGTCAACACTTTGCGGCAGGATTCCGGCTCCCCGGCTTCCTCCAACTTCGCGGCGATGTGCGTCGTGACCCGCTGGATGTTGCCCATCACCTCCACAGGCCGGATGAAGATCTCATGGTTAATGCGCTGGAGAATGTAGCGCACCTGCGTGCCTGCCTGGTTGTAGCGGATCTCGTAGGTATCGTTGATGTGTCCGTGGCCGCACGGGGCATGGCTGACGTAGTCGCCTGGCATAACAAAGTGCCGGGCCAGACTGCGGATGTCATAGGTGCGTTTCGCGGGCATGTCGGAGGATGGGGAAAGCGGAAGCGCGATTCAGGCTGCCGCGGGTTTTGATTGCAAGGAGGAACTGCCGGAGCAATTCCGCCGCGAGGAGCCTACCGGCGAAAGAAATACCATGCCGCAGCGACCACCGTGCAGAGCAGAATAACTGCCGCGAGCCACCTTCGATCCCCTTTCCCTGACACCCGGGCATTCTGATGCATCGCCGCCTGGGCGACAGGGGAAACGGGTGGCAGCAGCGCTTCCGGTGGCAGCCAGGATGGAGGAAGCGCCGGCTCAGGCCCGGTCGCGGGCACTTCCCCGCGACGCACCGCAGCCTCAGACGGAAACTCCGGCAACGGAGTGGCCGCGTCGGCCTGATAGATCAATTTCAACCCGCCGGCCATGATAACGTCACCATGCTTGAGCGCTGCCCACTTCACGATCCTGCCGTTCACGAGCGTGTCCAGTCCACTGGCGGCGTCCTCAATGAAGTATCCCGACTCCCACGGCTGGAGCCTGAAATGCACCGGGGCCAGTCCGTTGCCCGGAGCAATGGGAACTTCGTTGACCGCGGACTCCCCGATGCTGACGCGGCGCGGCGGCAGGTTAAGCATATGTCCATTGGGGGTGACGAGTCGTGGCATGGCAGGGTGTTTCGAAGCAGTCACCAGCGTGAAAGGGATGCGGCAAACTGCAATCCGAAGGAGCAAAGAGTGCGCCACGCTCCGATGTCGTCAGGACGACCTGACGGACGGGTCCTGCGGAACGCCGGTGGAACAGGGGCCCGCGTCCAGCGTTGTTAGTCGTTCCAGAGTTTTCCCCAGGTTGTTCACAATCAGTAAGTCGGCCACTTCGACGGCCATACCCGCCGGCACCGTTCAGATCGATTTAATGCCGCGGCGCGGATGCTCCTGAAACCGATAGGGAGCGGGAATGATCCATCCCGAAAAGAACAATCGTCATGTGAAAGCCTGGCAATCAATGGATTACATTTAAATTCACTCATTTACCTCCACGGCTCCCGTGGACTATTATTTCCGTAACGAAGCGGTGCCGGTCACCCTCTAATTTTACTTATTCACCGTCTCGACGCCAGCATGAGAAGTCGCAACCTCCATCCTTTGAACCGAAGAACCGTCGAAATTTACCCCCGGGAGGCGGCTCGGGCTGGATTATTCACAATCCCGCTCCGGGCAAAACACCACTCAAGTCAACCCCTCATTTGTCGGGCAAGGAAGGCCCGCGCGGGCGCAAGAACCGCTGAAACCGCTGATTGATCGCTGACAAGAAACGTGAGAAAACAATCCTTGGCCGCCGCGCTTTTCCCACGCGCTGATTTCACGACAAGGATGCCGCTCTCAGGGTAGTCGAAATACCCCTGCGAAACCGGGCGATCCACCTCGGTATAGGCCGAAAAGATGCCAGCGACGACATGAGACAGATCGCTCGCGGCGGCATCGCCATAAGCAGCGGGCAAATTGTGGTGGAGGACCTCCGTGCCGCGATGCAGACAGAGGCCGGTAATGCCGGGAATATTGCTGATGGCTTGAAGTTCGGTAGTCATGATGGCGGGGCGTCAGAGAATGGCGAGCAAAGTGTCCACGGTGCTGTCCGGGCCACAATAAATGCCGGAGAATCCGTCGGCGAGCCGGCGGTAGCCGGCGGCGCGCTCCGGCTCCACAATCGCGGCGAGCCCGGGGGCTGAGAATCCCAGAACGTCACCGATAAGCGCCGCCCGCTCCAGAAGGGAAGCGGAGTCGGTGCGGAAATAATCCATATCCGCCTCTCCAACCGCCCCCAAAGTCAAGGCAGCGGAGCCCGCAAAGCGGATCACAAACTCATCTCCGGCACCAACCCACTCAGTAAGACTTTCCACTGACGGCAAACTGCTGACCCGGCGCATGGGAGGGGGCGGCAAGGCGACGGATTTCTCCACGGCATCTTTTGACGGAATTTCCTGCCTCGGCTGTTCTTTGGCCTGGCCCGGTTCAGCGGGCGCGGGAAGGGGCTGTGGTCCGCGCTTCTCCTGCATGAATCTCGCAGCGGGTTTGCGCTCGACCGATTCGACCACCTGAGACGCGGCCGGCGCACTGGCCGGCGCACTGGCCGGCACCCTCGCGGTGGCCGCCGACGGAGAGGCCGCCGCCGCTGATGGCGTAAGTCCAGAGAGCACCATCATTGGCTTCACCGCTCCTACCAGTTTCAGAGCGGGCTTCTTCCCGGCTCGCATGACCGGCTGAACCGGCAGCCGTCCCGTAGTGATGCTCGTGTCCGAAGACTCAAACTCATATTCCAGGGGAAATGCCCCGGAAACCTCCCGCATCGCCGCGTCTCCTTTCAAGTCTCCGAAAACCATCTCCTGAACGGCACCGCGGTCTATTTTGAAAATCGCTATCCTGCCCGATTCCCTATGCCTGAGCCTCAGCAAGCCGGGCTGCTCCTGGTCAAAAATACGCTCCAGCACGCGAGGCAGCGTGATTGAGGAAGAGCGTTCGATAGTTCCGGCGATGGCCATAAGCGTGATGTCCGAAGGCAAAATTGGGCGGTTTGCGGACAAATAAACACTCGATCAACGCTGATGACAATAATTATTGTAAATTCCATTATTACCAACTTTCAGACGATCACCACCTTTTATGCTTCAGCGTCAGGCGGCCGCCTCGCGACTTACACTACTTCGAGCAGTCGCAGCATGAGCCAAATGGCCCCGCCACATCCAGCCAGAGAGAGGAATTGCACCATGCAGGCAGCGACCCGGGGGCTGCTCCGCTTCGCGAGCATGAGCAACCCCGCGCCTGCGAAGCCGGCCCCAATTGCGGCGGGTAACGGGGACACGCGCCACCAGTGGTCCAGACTTGGAAAAAGCCTCTCCTGAAGGCCCGCGGCGAATCCAAAAGAGAGGAATCCACTCCAGAGCAGCGCGATGCGCCGGCGGGCGGGGCCGGAGGCGGGGCGATGGATGTTGTCCGCCGCCGTCAGAATCGTCACGGCGCCGGAGAGAAGAGCCGCCAGCCAAAACGGCGGGCCCGCCGGCAGGTATTTCCCGGCCGCCATGCCCGCGATCCACAACATCAATGCGACAATACCGGGCGAGCGTGAACCGGCCAGCAGGGAACCTCCGAGCATGGTGACAACGATAAATACGGCCCACAGCGCCAGCAGCGTTCCCGGCAGCGCCGGACGCATGCGCACGTAGCCGGTCGTGAAACTCAACTCCTGATCGCGTCTCAGCGGACCGAATTTTCGCGGCGTTTCACCCTTCGGGCCATAGCGATAGGCGTAGCTCAAGTCCCACGGCACGCCCGGTGCGGAGGGAAACTCCACACACATGTTCTGGCTGAACGTCAGCACCGCGGGCGGAGCGTCGAACCTGTAATCAATCGTATAGCGAAAGTGAGCATTGTCCGGCCCCTCCAGCCCCGTGCCAATCACCTTCGGCGGCACGATCGCCGTTACCGTGCCTTTGAGCCGCACGCCGTCCCCTTTTACCTGAAAGTGATCGAGCAAATATCCCGTGTGGCGGTCCGCCCGCTCGATGGCTTCGCCCAGGTCCACCAGACCCTCGGCAGGCTGCGGCAATCCCTGCACTACGATGAGTTCCCGGACCGACACATCGAGCTTGATCGTCAGCCCGTCAGCCCCCGACTCAATCCAAACAGGATTTTGCAGAATGGGATGCGCCCGCACGCCTGTGGTGAACGTCAGGAGGACCAGTATCAGCCGTGCCGCGCAGTGCATGGCACGGTCAACTCTGGCCGGCGGCTTCCATCGCCTGACGTTTCATTTCCCGGCGCGCCTGCATCCATGCCATGATGGCGGGAGCAATACTGATGGCGATGACGGCGATCACGATGATCTCAAAGTGATCCTTCACCCACGGGATGTTACCGAACATCATTCCCGCACCGCAGCAGACCCCCACCCAAATGAACGAGCCCACAATTCCGTATCCGAGGAACTTGCGATAGTCCATCTGACCCACACCGGCGACGAACGGAGCAAACGTGCGCACCAGCGGCACAAAGCGCGCCAGCAGCACCATCTTGCCACCGTGCTTTTCATAGAACCGGTGAGTGCGGTGCAACACCTCGGCATTGAAAAAGATGGACTTCTGCTTCTTGAAGACCTTGGGGCCGGTCCAGCGGCCAATCCAATAGTTAAGATTGTCGCCAAGGATCGCGGCCACCGGCAGCAGCACGAAAAGCAGCGGAAAACTGAGTTGCGAGCCACCCGCGGCCGCACACAGCGAGCCGGCGACGAAGAGCAGCGAGTCACCCGGCAGCCACGGCATCACCACGAGCCCGGTTTCACAGAAAATTACGAGAACCAATATGGCGGTGACATTCGCGGGACCAATTTGCTCCACCCACCACACGACGTACTGCTGGAGATTGGTCACAATGTCCCAGACAAGCTGGAAGAAATTCATTTCGGCGGCACTGGCCAGGCTGATGGGGTCCATTCGGAGGTGGTAGGGGGGGACGGAGGTTAACGAAGGAGCGGGAGCGGTATCCGATGCGGGCAAAGAATCCAGAGGAGAATCGTCAGCGCACTCAGCCCACAATTTGCTGCGGTCAGCATCATCAGTGATTCCGCAGCCGGGGTCTGTGCACACCGCCGAGGCCGGCCGCGTCCTCACATGAATCAAAAAGCCCTCATGCTGACCCCTTTCCACTTTCACTCTGTCGCCGGTGGCCCGTCACTCCGGGACGGGTTAAAACAATCCGCAAAGCGGCAC
>JANNVM010000853.1:0-8057 GCA_031414455.1 Verrucomicrobiota bacterium | reverse complement strand
TGGCCGTCCCAGTTGAGCTTGCCGCCGCTGGCATAGGCTCCGTTGAAGAGTTGCACGAAGCGCACGCCCTTTTCGATGAGGCGGCGCGCGAGGATGCAGTTCCTCGCGAACGCCGCCTTGTCGGCATTCTGCGTGTCGTCGGCACCATACATTTTCAAAATGTGCGCCGGCTCGGTACTGAGGTCGTTGATCCCGGGCACGCTGAGCTGCATCCGGGCGGCGAGTTCATAGCTGGCGATGCGGGCGGCGAGCTTGCTGTCGCCGGGATTCGCGGCGAGGTGGCGGGCGTTCATCCGCTGCAAAAGCGATCGCGCCGCCTCGTCGGCATCCGCGGGGACCCCGGCGGCGGCGAGATGGCGGACGAGGTTTTTGGAACTCATGGTGGTGCCCTGGAACGCAGCGGGCAGGAAGCCGGGGCCCCAGTTGTTCGCACCATTTTGCGGGACTCCGCGCGGGTCGGGGATCGCCACATACGACGGCAGTTCCTGGCTCTCGCTGCCCAGCGCATACGTCACCCACGAGCCAAGAGAAGGGAAGCCATCGAGGACGAAGCCCGTGGAGAGGAAGTTCTCGGCAGGACCGTGCGTGTTCGACTTGCTGGTGAGCGAATGCACGAACGCGATATCGTCGGTGAGTTCCGCGAGATGCGGGATCATGTCGCTGACCCACTTGCCGGTCCTGCCGCGCTGGCGGAATTCGTATTGCGGCCGCGCGAGATTTCCGGCCGGCCCCTGGAAGGTGACGGCAGGGCCTCCGGGCAGAGGTTTGTCGTCCCATTTGATCAGCTCGGGCTTGTAGTCCCACGTCTCCAACTGGCTGACCGCACCGGCGCAAAAGATCACTATCACGTTTTTCGCCTTCGCCGGGAAATGCGGCAGCCTCGGTGCATACGGCCGTGCCGGATCAATGATCGGGCCGTAATTTTCCGCAGCGAGCAGGCCGTCGAGGCCAAGCAGATTCGTCAGCGCGATGGACCCGAGTGCGTTGGCACTGTGCGAAAGGAACTGGCGGCGGTCGAGCAGCGCACGGCCTGCGAGGGAGAGGTGTTCGGCGCGGGGATTCATGGCAGGAAAAGGAACTCGTTGCTGTTGAAGAGGGCACGGCAGAGCACGGCGAGACCGTGTTTTTTCACGGAGGGCATTGTGTCGCTCATCTCATCGTCGGTGGGTTCGCGGGTGAGGGCGAGTTGCCAGGCCCGGCGGATTTGCTTGCCGATGTCGTCACCGGCTTCTTTCTTCACGCGGGCGGCGAGGGCATGAGATTGATCGAGCGTGAACCGGCTGTTGAAGAGATTCAGCGCCTGGATCGGCGTGGTGCTGGCGCGGCGAACGGCGGTGCTTTGGCCGGCGTCCGGGCAATCGAAGGCGCCGAAAACCGCTTCCGTTTCACGCCGGACTTTGTGGGCGTAGATCATGCGGCGCCGGTTTTCGGGCGTCGAAACCTCGACGGGTGTGAAGCCGCTGAGGCCGCCGCGCAGGTCGAAGAGATCGTAGCCGCGGCCGTACATCTTCAGATTGAGTTCACCGCTGACGGCGAGGATGGAATCGCGAATGGGTTCCGCTTCGAGACGGCGGGAGGGAAAGCGCCAGAGCATGCGGACATCGGCGTCCTTCTCTGCGGCCCCGGCATTCACTGCGGATGACTGGTGATACGTCTGCGAAAGCACGATGAGCCGGTGTATGTGTTTCACACTCCATCCCGAGCGGATGAATTCACCAGCAAGCCAGTCGAGCAGCGCGGGATGCGTGGGCTTCATGCCGTTGCGGCCAAAGTCGCTCGGCGTCGCGACCAGCCCGGCGCCGAAGTGGCCCTGCCAGATGCGGTTCACCATGACGCGCGCGGTGAGCGGGTTCTGCGGGCTGGCGATCCAGTCGGCGAGCGCGGTGCGGCGCTGCTGCTCGGCGGTGTCCTGTGCGAGTTTCATGTCGCCGAGCGCGACCGGCACGGAGGGAAAAACCTCGTCCTTCGGCTGCTCCGGGTCGCCGCGGAGCAGGAGGTGGATTTTGTCCGGCGTACGAAACTTCCCGGCAAACACCAGTTGGCCCGTCTCGGCGTCTCTGATCTTCGCCGTCAGGGAATTGCGCTCGTCGAGCAGTCGCTTCACCTCCGCGGCGTCGCCGGGCGACAGACCATCAGTCGTGAACGCCGGGCCGCCGTCCATGCCCGCGACAAACGCGCGCCGGTCGCCCGCATCGGCCACCACGCGCCAGCCCGATGCACCCGCGATTTCGATGACGTAATCGGTGGCGAGCCGGTCCTCATATTTGCCGAGCCGGTCGCGTCCCCAAACGACGCGCGTGATTTCTTCCTCGCGCGCAAACTCCAACTCCACCCAGCCGCGCCCCGGCTCGCTCGACATCCAGCTCCGCTCGTTGCCGTAGCGCCCGTCGTTGATGAACTGCGGCTCGTGACGGTTCGGGTCCACTTTGTTGCCGGAGGTGGTGAACTTCGCCCCTGCGCTCGCTAGCGCCACGTTCGCGCCCGCCGTGTTGAACACTTCCAACTCGTCCACGCAGGGCTCCAGACTGTTCGTCGCGCGGATCGAAAAGCGCAGGCGCTTCGTGCGTACCGGCGCAAACCGGTCGGTGTTCACCGATGCGCGCACCGTCGGCCGGATCACGCCGTCGGTGCGCCCCGGCACGGCAGGCTGTGAGAGCTGCGAGAGTCGCCCGGCCAGCGCTGCATCGCGCTCACGCGCAGCCGCGGCTTCTTTCGTGCGCGCCTCCGCGCCGGGCGTCCGCAGTTCGCGATCTTCATACTCCACGCCCGCAACAAAGGCCTGCATCGCGTAGTAATCCCGCGCGGTGATGGGATCGAACTTGTGGTCATGGCACCGGGCGCAGCCCACGCTGAGGCCGAGAAACGTCTGCCCGATATTGGTCACCATCTCGTCGAGCGAGTCCTGGCGCGCGAGGCGGATGGACGGCTCATCCTTTCCGATCTGTCCCGGCAGCAGCACCGACGCCGTCACGAGAAATCCCGTCGCCGCATCTTCGCCCACTGTGTCACCGGCGATCTGCTCACGAACGAAACGGTCGTAGGGCACGTCCGCGTTGAACGCGCGGATGACGTAGTCACGATAGGGCCACGCGTTAGGGCGTTCGGTGTTCACTTCAAAGCCGTGGGTGTCCGCATAACGCACGACATCGAGCCAGTGCTGCGCCCAGCGCTCGCCGTAGCGCGGCGAGCCGAGCAGTCGCTCGACTGCACTCGCATAGGCCCTTGCCGCCGTATCCGGCTTATTAGCCTCAACGGTGAAAGCCGCCGTCTCCTCCGGCGTCGGAGGCAGCCCCGTGAGGTCAAACGTCACGCGGCGCAGCCAGGTCGCGGGCGCAGCCGCGGGCGACGTCGCCAGCCCGTTGTCTCGCAGCTTTTCCAGGATGAATTCATCAATCGTTTCCCCGCTCTGCACCGACAGCGGCTTGAAGCTCCAGTGATTCCGCGGGTCTTCGAGCTGCACGCGATCCACGCCGTCCGGCCACACCGCTCCCTCATTGACCCATCGCGAGATGGTCTCAATCTCGGCGGGCGCGAGCCGCCCCTTCGGCGGCATCAGTTCGTCCTCGTCCTCCGAGGTCAGGAAGTGAATCAGCGGACTATCCATCGCCTTTCCGGGAATGATGTCCGGCCCGTGATTGTCGCCGCCCTTCAGCGCCGCCGCTTTTATATCGAGCCGCAGCCCTGACTTCTGCTTCTTCTCTCCGTGGCACTCGGCGCAGTGCTTTTCAAAGATCGGCCGCACCTCGCGCACGAAGTCCACCGGCGCGGCGGCAGCGTTCACGCCCGGGCACACCAGAGCGATGAACGCAGCGATCGTGATTAAAGCACTTTTGGTCATTGGCATCGACGATCAATGGTAGGGGTTTCCAGCTTCAAACAGCGCGCGCACTTCGTCATCGCTCATCGCGCGGCCGAGCAACAGCAGTTCATCCACGCGGCCGCTGAGCTTCCGGTCCTGAGTGTCCCAGTTGCCGATCTGCGCCGCGCCGAGGCGCGCCGGATGCGCGATGGCCTGATGCGATTCCTTGTCGAGCCGCCCATTGAGATAAAGGCGCGCCGTGCGTTTCGCGCAATCATAGACACACGCGAGGTGCACCCATCGCCCCTGCTCGGGCAGCACGGGCGTGCGGGAATTCGGGTAGCCGCTGAATTCCTCCGAGCCGGGCGCGAGCGTGTTGCCGATGAGGGCGAGGCGCATGGTCGTCGCTTTTGTCACCATCCAGTGGACCTGCCCGGGATTGTTCTCATTCCAGCCGTCTGTGTGCAGGAGCGATTGAAACGGTGCGCCAAGCCGGTCGAGCCGCACCCACACCGCCAGCGTGAGCTGCGGCCAGTCACGATCGCCGCCGGCATTCAGTTTGAGGTGATCGCCTACATCCACAAACTCCGGTGCGCGTGATCCCGGCCAGCGGCCCTGCACGGTGCGAAAGGCACCCGGCAGCTTTTCCCCGGACTCAAAATCGAGCAAGGCAATGAGCGCGGGATCCCGCCTCAGATTCGCCAGCGCCGTCTCCGACCGGCCGCGCTGTCCGGCGGCGAGGCCGGCGGCGAGGCCGGGCAGTTCATCAAGCTGGATGAACGCGGTCGAGCGCAGTTCACGCGCATCGCTGGCTCCCTGACTCATCGTGACGGCGTCGCCTCCGCGAAGACTCTTTCCCTTCCCGGCACCGGTCGCTTTCGCGATGACCTCGCCTTTGAAAACATGAATCTCGGCGGCGCCTTTCTCCGGCACATCCACGCCAAACTGAGTGCCGAGGTCCACGGCATCACCCGAAGGCGTCACCACGGTGAAGCCTTTCGCAGCAGGCGGCACGTCCGCGGAAAGCCGCCCGCGCCGCATGTGCAAACGCTGCGCTGACTCGAAGCGAAACTCCGCCGGCGCCTCGATCACCACCCTCGCTCCCCGATCCGTCAGCAACTCCACAGTGCCGGCTTTGAGCGTATAACGTTGACTGCGCAGTTTCACGCCGACTGACAGTTCTTCGACTCCCGCGTCCTTCACCACCGTCGCGAATACCTGCTGCGTCTGCCACCACCACGCGCCACCCGCGAGCAGGGCTGCACACGCCGCCACAGCAGCCAGCCATCGGGCCGCTTTTGGAAAAGCGAGCATCTTGCGCGGCGAATGACCGGCGTCCTTTGTCCAGCCTGCAGCCGTCGCCGTGATGGCGGAATCGAGATTCAGCAGGTCGGCGAATTCGCGGCGCGCTTTTTCATCGGCCAGCAGCATGGCATTGAGCCGCACCATTTCTTCGGCGGAAATCGTTCCGTCGAGATAGCGATGGATCAGTGTTTCCAGTTCCATGTTCATAGCGAAGCCTCCCGGACCATATCGCGGCGGATGCATTCGAGCAGCAGCTTTCGCATCCGGTGCAGCCATTGATAAAACCCCGGCACCGTTCGTCCGCTGTGCCGCGCCACTTCCCGGATGCGGGACTCCTCACTGTATGCCTGTATCAGCAACTGACGCTGGTCCGGCGCGACCTTCGCAAGGCAATCCTCCAGCGCCTCACGCTGACGTTCCAGCCGCGGCTCATCGTCCCCGGCCTCGTCCGCGAGCCTGGCGATCACGTCCTCGTTCAAAACCAGGCGGTCCCGCCCTTTGTCGCGCAGCCACGCCAGCACCTCGAATCTGGCTACGCCAAACGCCCACATCCGAAAGTCTCCGTCCTCGCGCAAGGTGTCGAACTTTTCCCACAGCACGACCGATGTCTCCTGCATGACATCGTCCGCATCCGCACGCGTCGGAACCATCCGCCGGACATAGGCGCGGATCGCCGACTCGTTCGCCGTGAAGCTGCGCAGGAATCGGATGTGGCGTTGGGTTTCGGTTGGTGACATAGGTGCTTGTCCTGATACTCTCCGCGAGGCGGCGATCTTTAACACCGATTGATCCCCGAAGATTGCTCCAGAATCGGCATCGTATCGGCGGGTCAATTTTTGGGACTTAAATAAAAATGAAAAATTGTGCGTAAAATCGGCGCGGGATTCGGAGAGAGGAGAGGATGCACTGCCGGAATGGCGGGCACATCAGCCGAAACATCCACCAAACCAAAACGAACCCAACCCATGAGAACAAAAGCACTTACTTCAGCGGCCGGCCTCGCCTTTGCGCTCCTTGGCGCAGCCCCAGCCCATGCCGCCATCACCGTCTATGCCGAGTATCACCTCGGTGAACCGCTCTCGCTCGGCACCAATAATCTCCCGCTCGATTCGATCAGTGGCAGAGATTTTACCGATTCCATCAATCCGGGTGGCGTAACCGTCGGCAGCCCCGGAGCCTATGCCGGTTCGGCTGCCTTTATGGACACCTCGAGTGCGGCCAACTCCGGCTACTACGCTCTCGGCAACTTTACCAGCCTGCCCAACAACAACGTCGCCATCGGGGTTTTCGCCAGGGCCTCGGCCATCGCGGGGAATACCGGGACAATCTTCGGCACAGGAGACGGTGGCGGGATGGATCTGTCTTTGTCGAGCAACGGCTGGGCCGGGTCGCTGTTCAATGTCGCCTGGGTCGGTCCGGCGGGTGGTGTGACCGGCTCCTTCACGTCCGATACGTGGGTGCATCTGGCGCTGATTTGCGCGGATGGTCTGACGACCTTTTACATAGATGGCGTGCCGCAGGGGGCGTCGCTGGCGACGGCTCCGGTTAACAGTTCCCCGCATATTTCGGTGAGTCCGGGTGGCGCTACCTACTTCGATGGCGGCATTGACGAAGCGCGCGCGGTTAGCTTCGATTCCGGCGAATCCACCGTCGCGGTCCTGGGAGTGCTTCGGGGGGTCCCGGAGCCTTCGTCCGCTGCGTTCCTCGCAGTGGGGTGCCTCGCATTCGCCCGCCGCCGGCGGTAGTGGTCCAAATCACTGAAGGTGCCGCGTAACGTATCTCGACTTTCCAAAGTCGAGTGCCTGTTGACGTTCCGGGGTCTCGACTTTGGAAAGTCGTGCTACGATTGACCTAACCGCCTTGAGCAATCCATGAACAAAACATCCATCTTTCCGGCTCGTTGCGCTCCGCTGCTGACGGGTGTCGCGTGGTTCCTCATGGCGGGAGTCGCGCGGCCCGCGGATGCGACTGCGGTCTTCAATGAGGTCATGTATCACCCGGCCCCCGTCGCTGCGCCGGAGTGGGTCGAGTTCAGGAATGTGCTCTCGGTCAATCTCGATCTGTCAGGCTGGAGCATGACCGGCGGAGTGAATTTCGTTTTCCCTGAAGGGACCGTCCTGCCGGCGGGCGGGTTCCTCACGGTCTCCAGCATGGCCGGGAATCCACCCGCCGCGCTGGGGCCGTGGACCGGCAGTCTGGCCAATGAGGGCGAGACCATCCGGCTGCGAAATCGCAATGGCGGCATCGTGGACGAGGTTGCTTACAATGATGCGGGCGACTGGCCGGCGGGCGCGGACGGCTCGGGATCAACGCTGGCGAAATTGCGTGCCGATACCGCCAGTGCCGACGCGGCAAGCTGGCGCGTCAGCGCGCAGACGGCCGGCACGCCAGGCGCGGATAACTTTCCCACAGCGCCGTCCACGCCGGGCGTCGTTCTCAACGAACTGGCACCGGCGGGCCCTGGCTTCTTTGTCGAACTGCGGAATAGCGGGGCGGCTGCGGTCGAGTTGGGCGGAATGATTCTGTCGTCGCCGGATGGCGGCGGAAGTTATGTTCTGCCGGCCGGCCAGTTGGCTCCCGGCGCTCTGCAATCGTTCGATGCCACGGCCCTGGGTTTCTCGCCTCCCGCGAGCGCGAAATTTTTCCTGTTAGCACCGGGCCAGGCGTCCGTGCTTGATGCGCGACGCCTCCGCTCCACCGGCCAGGCCCGCTCCGGCGATGGCGCGCAATGGCTCGTGCCGACAGGCCCCACGCCCGGCAGCGCGAATACTTTTCTGCTGCACGATGCGCTGGTCATTTCCGAAATTCACTATCATCCGCGCACGGTGCCGGCCTTTCCCGGTGCATTTGCGGATTATATATTCGCGGATTTCGGAAACACCTGGCGCTATGAGGCGAGCGGCGTGGATTTGGGCACGGCGTGGCGGCAGTCGGCTTATAACGACAGTGCATG
>JANNVM010000852.1:0-2087 GCA_031414455.1 Verrucomicrobiota bacterium | reverse complement strand
GCCAGCGCCCCGCTGCTCTGCGCTGGCATCACGACTTACTCACCCTTGCGTCATCACGGCGTCACCAAGGGCCAGAAAGTCGGCGTCGTCGGTCTCGGTGGTCTCGGCCACATGGGGGTGAAACTGGCGAAGGCGATGGGTGCGCACGTTGTCGTGTTCACCACCTCGCTGAATAAAGTTGAAGACGCGTTGCGCCTCGGTGCGGATGAAGTCGTCCATTCCAAAGATGAGTCCGCGATGAAGAAGCACCTCAATAGCTGCCACTTCATTCTGGATACCGTAGCGGCGAAACATGACATAAACGATTACCTCACTCTCCTCAGGCGCGACGGCGCACTCACCCAAGTCGGTGCCCCATCGGAGACACTCGCCGTGGATGTTAGCAATCTCATCTTTGGCCGTCGAAGCTTCAGCGGATCACTCATTGGAGGCTTAAAGGAAACCCAGGAAATGCTCGATTTCTGCGGTGAGCACAACATCACCTCCGACATCGAACTCATCCCGATCCAAAAGATCAATGAAGCCTATGAACGTCTCCTGAAGAGCGACGTGAAATACCGCTTCGTCATCGACATGGCGTCCCTGAAGCAGAGCGAGTGAACCTCCCCAAGATCCAGCGATTAGCGATCCAGATCCCAAATCGCCGCACCAAAAGGACCCTCAGTCATAACTTGTATGAACACCATCACCGAACCACAGCTCCTTGCCGAGAATCTCTGGCTGCTCGCATATCCCCTGAAAATGCTCGGGGCAGACCTGCGGCGTAACGTCACCCTGATCCGCCTTCGCTCGGGCAAAGTCGTCATTCACTCCACGGCTCCTTTTACTCCAGAGGACGTGGCCGCCATCTGCGCCTTCGGAGAACCGGGGTGGCTCCTTGATGGCATTTTACGGCATGACACTTTTGCCAAGGAAGGGCGCGCGGCGTTTCCCGGGATCCCGTATCTTGCCCCCGAGGGATTCTCGGAAATGGTCGGATTTGCGACAACTCCGATTGTGCCCGCGCCGTCCGAGTGGGCTGGCGAGCTGTTGGCGCTTGAAATCCAAGGCGCACCAGAGGCCCGGGATACCGCGCTGCTCCACGTTCCGTCGCGGACGCTGATCCTCACCGAGCTGGTCTTCAACTTTGGGGGCGATGAACCGATCTGGACGGAGTTGCTCCTGCGCGTCGCCGTCGGCGGCAAGCATCATCCGGGAATGTCGCGGCCAGTGAAGGCCGGAGTAAAGGATCCGGCTGCCTTCCAGAGTTCTCTGGCGACGATCCTCGGATGGGATTTCGACCGCGTGATCGTCGGGCACGGCGATGTGATTGAACACGACGGCAAAGCAAAACTGCGCACGGCCCTGGAGGCGGCGGGATTTTCACTCGTGTGATTTCCACGATTTAACCGCATCCAGGTCGTAGAGTCGTGCTCCTGTTCCTGTTCCTCTCTCCAGGCTGAGGAGCTGCCCAATATCAAAATGCGCGCGCCTCAGCCCGGTGGGGAGTCCAGCCATACGGCAAGCGACTGCGATGGCCGCACCCGGCAGACAACAAAAAGCGAGTGGGTCGGCTTCGTCCCACTCGCTCCTGTTTCCAGAATCCGGCACAGTCACTGCATAGGTCGAGAGCAGGTGCGGATCCGCATGGCATTCCTGACTGCGTGGCAGTCAGGAACACTCAGTAGGGGGCCAGCAAAGCACAATAATACCGTCGCGGCCCGGTGGCCAGCGGGGCTGGATGCGTCCAGGCCCAGGTGAGCGCCTCCGGCGTATCGGTAGTGACGGTGGTCCAAATGGGCAGCGTCAGGTTCACGCTCGTTTGCAGGGTCAGCTTATAAACCGGCGTCGTCCGCAGCACCACGGTCACATCCCCGTCGTCCGTGCGCCTAATATCTGTGAAGACAGTGACTTTGGGCAGCGGGAGCGTGCCGCCGGTGCCATTGTAGGTCACGCCCGCGGTGAAAGCCAGCGCACGCCCGTCGCTCGCCACCATGGCCGTCATCAGGTCGCCCTTGGCCGCGAGCAGCAGTGCCGGGGCCGTGACGGAACCGGCGGGTCCATTGGCATCCACCGTATAGATCGTGCCATTCACCTGCGCCGCCGTC
>JANNVM010000851.1:0-2027 GCA_031414455.1 Verrucomicrobiota bacterium | reverse complement strand
CGGAGGCCGGTGTAAGTCACGGTTTGGCGAACATACCGTCGGGAGGATGCGGAAAAGACGGTGCTGCGCAGGGTGAACCGGGTGCCGGCGAATTCGGTTACTATAGATAAAGCGGGTACCGCAGTCCACGTTTGGAGATCGCTGCTGTGTTCCAATACAGAAGTCAGGCGCGGGTCATCGGTCCGCTCCAGCCAGGTAACGCGGAGAACACCTGGCGTACCGGTGAACGAGAACTGCGGCAGGCCGAAGAGCGGCTCCGGCGCGGTGTGGTTGGCGGCGGCGGCATCGGGCATACGCGGCTGAAGGTTCACGGCGTATTCGATGAGATCGGACAAGCCGTCGGCGTCGGCGTCGCTGTCGGTCAGGCCCTGCTGTGTGCGCCAGGTATCGTAGAGCGTCGTCAATTCAGGATGCGGCAGAAAGGAGAGACGTTCCATCCCGAGCGCGTTGTCGGAAAGCCGGCTGGCAGCGACGAGCCACTTATCGGTCATGGCCACTTCCACGCCGAACTCGGCGAGACTGGCGGGCGGCCGCGGCATTTCGGCAGACGGCAGCCAGACATCGTTCGCGCCGCGGCTGAAGACGTAAGCCGCACCGCGGTGTTTGATGCCCCCCACCGTCACGCCGGGCGCGCCGGCGAGAAGTGTGCCGCCCCGCAGGGCGAGAGCGCTGCCGAACGCGGCTTCGTTTTGCACCACCGGCGGCAGGAGCGTCTGTATGAGAACGAACGGCGCGGTGAGGGAGGGACGTTTATAGAGATACACGGCTCCGGCCTGCGGAGCGGCGGCGTCATCGCGCGTCGCTCCGATGGCGAGCCAGAGATCATCCAGGGCCACGGCATAACCGAAGTCATTGGGCCCCGTGCCGGCGATTTCCTGTTCCGGCGCCGCGGTGAAGGACGCACCGCCCGCGGCGCGGCGCCAGATGGAAACCATTCCCTGACCACCCTGGCGGCTCGGATCACCGGCGAAGCCGCCAACGAGCAGATCCCCCTGCATCACCACCCGGCAGGAGGGTTTGTAGCCCCACTTCACTTGCACCGGTTTGAGTTGTGTCTGGGCTGTTAGGGAAACGGTGCCGTTCCCGGCGCGGGTGATGCGGTACGGCGTCACGCCCGGCTGTCCGGCGGCTTGACTGCCGGAGGGATTGGCCGTGGCCACGGCGAGGAAGTCCGGCAGCAGTGCGGCACTGTGCGCATAGGGCAGCGAGAGCATGGCCCGGGACGGCCATGTGCCGCCGCCGTGCTGGTAGACATGCACCCGGGCATCCTTGCCGCGGTCGCGCCCTGACAGATCGTAGCCGGTTTCCACCACGGCCATGACGTCGCCGTTCATGGCCACATCCTTGCCAAACCAGTTGCTCAAACGCGGCGCGGGCGGGGCGAAGGTTTTGACGCGCGTCCACGCGGCGGGCGCCGGATTTTCCTGCCAAATCTCCACGCTGCCGGCGGCGGCTTGAGTGGAGAAAGCATCCGGCGCTCCGACAGTGAGCCACTGGCCGCTGGAGGCGAGGCCGCGTCCGAAGGAATCCGGCAGATCATTCTGCACCGTGGCGGCGGGCAGCGTTAGGGGAGTGCCGTCGAGATTCGCCGCGCGCAGGCTGCCATCGGTGACGCCGAAGTAGGCGCGCCCTCCGAGCACTGCAAAGGTGGTGATGCTGGCGGTGCCGAGTTCCACCAGAGTTTCCTCCCAAACGGCACCGAGCGCGCTCAGCCACGCGGCGCGATAGACGCGGTTCTTTCCAGTGAGGGTGTCCTGATGCGCCGAGTAAAGCGTGCCATTGTCCCATGCAAAAAGCGAACTCCATGGATGCAGCGTGCTGGCTGCCGTGCCGTCAAAGGCGCTGAGTCCGTTGCTATAAGTGGCGTTCCCCATGTGCAGCGCGAGCGGCTGCCCGTCGAGGGTGATGGTTCGGGTTTTCGCGCTGCCAAAAGCGCCGCCGGAGTTGACAGCGCTGCCGTTCTCCAGCGCGCCGCCCTGGAAATAGAGCCGGCTGCCCAGGCCGTAGCACCTGTTAAAGCGGTCGCC
>JANNVM010000850.1:0-6240 GCA_031414455.1 Verrucomicrobiota bacterium | reverse complement strand
GGGAGAGGAGGGGATCCGTAATCAGTAATCAGTAATCAGTAATCAGTAATCAGTAATCAGTAATCAGTGTTCGGAATGGTGGCGCTTGCTTCTTCATTCTTCACCGGGGGATTTGACTTGGGAACCCGGTTTTTTGGAATTGGTTTTTCCGGAACGCCGGCCTTTGTCGAGGGGCTTGATGATGGCGGTGAGGGCGCGGTGGTCGCTGGCCTTTAACCAGTCGGGGCCGGAGTAGATCCGGCACTGTTTGTCGTCGAGTTCCGGGTTCAGGCCTTTAGAGGCGAAGAGGAAGTCAATGCGCGAATAGGTGTCATTGTCGGCGAAGAAGTAGGTCCAGCGTTCTCCGGCATCATCGGCGGGAGCGACCGGCGTGAGATACGATTCGGAACTGCGGGCACCGGCGACGGCGCGGACCGGCGGCTGATCACGGGTGTCGTTGAAGTCGCCATAGACGAGAAGGTTCGTTTCCGGAGCCGCAGTGAGCAGGCCGTCCACATACTGGCGCAGGAGATGGGCTTCGTTGCGGCGCATGAGGGTCTCGCTGGCCTCCGGCACGTCACGGCGGGACTTGAGGTGGGTGCCGATGCACCGGAGTTGATAGTCCGTGGTGACCTGCAGGGTCACGTCAAGGAACCCGCGCTGGACGGGGAGTTTCGATTCGTCGAGCAGATAGGAAAGCCTCGTCTGCGGCTGCCGGGCCACGATGGGATAGCGACTGAGCAGCGCGAGATGGCGGTTCGTGTCTGCGGCCTCAATCCATTCGCTGTGCGGCAAATCGAGCCCGGCGTCCTTGAGCCGCTGCTGGAGCGCGGCAAGATCATCGCGGCCTCCCATTTCACAGACGCCGAGAATGTCAGGCCGCAGCGCGATTAGAATCGCCGTCACCGAGCCGATTTCTTCCGCAGGTTTGGGTTTCGTGTCCCGCGGAGCGCGGGTGGCCGGCGCGTTCACCGTATGGAGATAATTCCGCAGATTCCATGCGGCGAAGGTCACCGGTGGCGGCTCGTCCGCGGCGGAGGAAGCACTGCAAAAGAAAAGGGAGCCCACAACGATGCAGGCTCCCTTGAGAAATCCGGGAAGGGAGCGCAGAGCGCGCACGGAGTTAGATTTTCGTGTCTTTTTCCTCCACCGCCTTGCTGATCTCGTGATCAAATTCCTGGCGGGCTTTTTTGAACTCACCCATGCTGCGGCCGAGGCCGCGGGCGAATTCCGGAAGTTTTTTGGCTCCGAAGATCAGCAGGACAAACAGGAAGATCAGAATCCATTCCTGTCCGCCAGGCATGCCGATTGCGAAGATGTGGGGCGTGTTCATTTGAGGGGGAGTTTAGGGGTGCGTTTGCGGGTTGTAAAAGGAAAGTTCCGCCGGATTCGTTCCGGCAGGGGATGAGGGATTCGCGGGATGATCCGGGAAAGGGCGAGGAGAAATAGAAGGATGAGAATTACCTCCTGTTCACCAGGCACGCCGATGGCCATGACACTGAATGCAGAGATGGGTTCCATCACAAGAGCGCTACGGACGCGGAGGTTTGTCTCTTTCAGAGTGCGGAGAATCGCGGCCTGGTTACAAAAAGTATCAGCGGCTGCCGCTGCGGGAGGAAACACGCCAGTTTTCGCGAACGATGCCGGTGATTTCCACATGACCGTCCTTGTGCGTCAGTTCGAGAACTGGGCCATAGGGCACGCTGAACTTATAAAGATTATCCGCACGCGCCGCCAGCGGGGTGCTTTTCGGGATAAAGACATTGAAAGTAGTGTCGCCCAGCGATGGTGATGAAACATCGAAGGCAAAATATTTGGTATGGTCCTTGTCGGGGAGCATGTCGGGGAAGATATGCTTGCGCATGAGCGCTGTATAATAAACGCCTCGCGGGGCGGAAGTATCGGCAAGAAACGTCTTGAGCACCCCGTCGCGGCATTGTGTGAAGAGTTCCCAGTCCGCCCGCAGACCGTCCGGCGCATCTTCGACGGCGAGCGGAAATCCGCGAGGCAGTTTGTCTGTCGTTACCCGAAAAAGCCACACGGTGCGTCCGGTGACCGCGGATTTGTCGGTGCGTTCGAGGAAACTCTCGGAAGTGGCGACGGGGACGGCTTTGCCGCTGGAGAAATAGGATTCCAGGGCCGGAGCGAGGCGATCAGAATCAAAGATGTAGGGCTTTACGGCGTCAGGGGCGGAGGCCCGAAGAAGGCGGGCGATGAGTTCGCGCGCGCCGGTTTCGCTGGCAGGCAACCGCGCCGTGGATTCCGATCCCGCTGGCTGGGGCGGCACCGTGGGGGTTTCGGGCGCGGGCGCGGCAGGCGGCACTGCAACTGAGGGAACTCCGGGCGTTTCCGGTGAAGGCGGTGCGGATTCCGGGGCAGTCTTATCAGGTGCCGCGGGCGGCGCTACCGCCGGCGCGGGAGTGGATTTCGGCGGCGACGTTTCATCGGGCACAACCCTAACGCCAGTGCCATCATCCGGCTCGGACTCGGTTTCGGTAGATATAGGGAGGGTTTTCTCCCTTACCCTCTCCGCCGGGTGCCCGAGGATTTTTTCCTCCCAGAGTTTCTTAAGTTGCGGCTTGAAAGCCAAGCCGAGTGCCAAAGCGGCCACGGCCGCCAGGATCACCACTCGGATTCCTGATATAAATGGGCGTTTGGGTCCTTGAAGGCGCGGCTGGACGCGGGGGACGAATACCTTCTCTTCGCCGCTGGCCGGAGACAACTGCGCAGCCGCAGCAAAGGCCGGCGGCGGGCTCATGGCCGCGGTCAAAACAACAGGGGCACCGTCTGGAGTGGACGGGACAAGTCCCTCTGCGACAGCCGCGAAAGCCGCGGGAGGCGGAGGCAGTGACGCGAGAACCGCCTGAGACTCGTCTTTATTCGGAACCGGCCCAGCGACTGCCGGTGCGGGCAGAACGGGCAGAACCTGCTCCGCACGATAGCCTGGAAGTAACACGGGTGCCATTGCCGGTGCAGGGGCAGGAGAGTTGTCAGGTGGCAGGGGAATGGGACGCCGGGCCGTAAGCGGCTGCGGCCCCTGGGGCACGGAAAGTTTGATGGTGGGCAGGAACGCACTATGCCGGGAGGGATCGTGGCCGGTGCGCTCCGCCGCAGGCTTTACTTCGGCGGGCGGCGGCTTGAGCCACGGCGGCGATTCCGGATCTCCCGCTTGAAGAAAAGAAGGCGGAGCCCCGAGGAAAGGAGGCGTCACGCCGGGAACATCCGGCAGCGCAGGGAACGCGGGGGCACCGGGGAGCAGGCCCTCCGGGAGCACGGGCGACGAAGGCACGCCCTTCGCAGACGCCTGGCGCACAGCGGTAAGTTCCGCGGCGGCCTGGCGCCAGATTTCCTCCGGATCCTCTGCGGGTGACGCCGGAGCCGGTGGCGGCGGGAGATGGATCGGGACGGTGGCCACCATTGGTGCCGACAGGCGAATGGGGACGGTCGCGACCATCGGCATCGGGAGGTGGACGGGGACGGTCTCCACCGCCGGCGTGATGGGAGCCGCGGGAACAGGCACCGGCGTCAGCGGGAACGGCGGTGGAGACACCGATTGAACCGCCGCGGGAGCAGGCGTCGCATCGTCCTGAGACGGAAAGGCTGGGGCTGTGGCAGGCGCTGTCCAAACGCGAAAAGGCGTGTCGGCCGACGGGGCCGGCATTAATGGACTCCCCTTCTCTTTTTCAAAATCCGCCGCGGGCGAAGTCGCAACCGGTTCCGCAGGCAGTATCGCAGCCTCCAGATTGGCAGGAGCCGCCGCAGCAGCGAGCAGTTTGATTTCTTCATTATCCGCCTCCTTTTCCCACTGCGGGGCGCCAGCAGGTTTCAGCGGCTCACTCAGGGCCGCCACAATACTTTGGATCGGCGGCACCGCCTCCGCGGGAGCAGCGGGAACGCTCGCATCAGGGATCAGCAGGAACTCCTCACGCGGCCCCGGCGCTTCTTCCTCTTTGTAAGCCGCAAACTCCGCCGGGAAATCCTCTAGGAGCCCGAGAATCTGCGCCGCCGGCACGGGCGGGCTTTTCGGACGGCCCGGCACTGCGTGTTCTTCCGGGAAGATCTCTCTCTCCAGCGCCTCATCCGCGAGGCTAACCAGATCCGCCACCGGCAGGATGTTCACTTCCACCGGCGCGGGTCCGTCATCGAAAACAACCGGCCCCGCCGGATTGGCCAATTTCACCGCGGGAAAAACGTCAGATGCAGGAACGGGGGCCACTTCCGCCGCGGACCGGTCATTTCCGAACAGCGCCGGCATTTCCGCAAACGCTCCGGCATCCTCCGGCACCGTGGCGGGCGTCACACTCTCCGGCTCCGCCTCCATCAGAACAGGCGGCGCGATCTCCGCAATCGCCGGCAGCGTGCTCTTTGCCATTACGGTCCAACTGTCATCCGGCGTGCCGCCGCCCGTCTCCAGCCTGACTTGCGTCACCGGCTCCGCCGGAACCGCCACCGCGGGCGTGGATCCATTCACCGGGGTTGTGTCAGGCTCCCTCTTCTTAAGTTCAGGCCGGCGTTTTGCGAGGAGCCCGGCACCCACCGCAACCAGACCCGCGACGAGGCCCCCTGCCCTGCCAAACAGCGCCCGGCCCACCAGCAGTCCCGCGACTCCGGCCACCGCGGCATCCACCGCGCGGTGTTCTACAGCGGAAAGCACGGCAGGCGCGGAGGCGGTCTCCGGCGGCTCCGGAGCAGCGTCAGGATCGGGCATCATGTCAGGGCGGTGGGTCGGTGGTTGGATGAGCCAGCAGCGGGATTCCTCCCGTGCCAGGGCCGACCATAGTTAAGCCGTCCCGCTTCCACCACTGAAAAGTGCAGGCCATTCACACCGGTGATTATTCCGCAAAACCGGGCGTCAGGACCACTTCAGCATCTTTGCCAGCGCCGCCTGCTCCGGCACCGGCCCCACAAAAGCCGCCGTGAGATTCGCCGGCTGAAACATCTGCTTCGCCAGCGCATGAACTGCCTGCGGCGTCACCGCCCGGAGCCGCACGAAGTGTTCCTCCACCGGAATGTAGCGTCCGTAAAAAAGCAGGCACTCCGCCATGCCGGTCATTTGGGATGACGGTGCCTCAAGGCTCATCCGGCTGGAGCCGACCGCGTATTCGCTGGCCGCATTCAAAGCCCGAACGCTCACGGGTTTCTCCGCCAGCTTTGCGAGTTCGCGCAGAATGGCGCGCAGGGACTTCTCCAGTTTGTCAGGGTCCACTCCGGCAAAAACGTGCAGCAGCCCGGTCTCGTGCAGCGCCGTCAGGTCAGAGCCGACATCATAACAAAGCCCGTGGTCCTCGCGCAGCGACGCCCACAGCCGCGAACTTGTGTTCTCGCCCAGCAGCACATTCAGCAAACGCAACGCCGCCGTGTCATGCGACTGCCGGCCCGGCGCGTGAAAGGCCAGCGCCAGTTGCACCTGATCAATCTCCCGCTTCTCCACCACGATGCGCGGCTCCCGGCGCAGCCGCTTCACGGGAAAGGCGCGCGTGCGCGGCTTCTGTCCGTCGGAGAATCCGCCAGCCAGCAGTTTTTCCAGCACCGACTGCACATGCGCCGCCTCCACGCGTCCCGCCACCGCGATGATCGTATTCTTCCTGCCAAACCACGCACCCGCATGGCCGCGCAGCGCCCGTGCGTTGATGCGTTTCAGACTTTCCTCCGTGCCCGCGATGGGACGGCCCAGCGGATGATCCGGCCACGCACTGCGCCACAACAGATCCTCCACCTGCTGCTGCGGCTGCTCCTTATACATCGCGATCTCCTCCGCGATCACCTCGCGCTCCCGCACCACATCATCCGCCGTAAAAACCGAGTGCCGGTAAATATCCAGGAGCACATCCGCGAACCGCGGGAAATGCTCCGCCGGCCCGCGCACGAAGAACGCCGTGTGATCCTCGCTCGTGTAGGCATCCATGCTCCCACCCACACTTTCCACCTCTGTATTCAGCCGCCGCGCACTGCGCCGGCGCGTGCCTTTGAAAATCATGTGCTCCACAAAATGCGCCAGCCCGCCCAACTCCGACGGATCGTGCCGTCCGCCCACACCCGCCCACACGCCGAGACTCACACTTTCCATGTGCGGCATCTCCGCCACGCAAAGTGTCTCGCCGGTTTTGAGTTTCAGGATGTGGTGTTTGGTCATGGGAAAAGAATACGCCCCAAGAGGCAGGAGAGAAGCGGCCAGCGAAAGCGCAATTGTCCGGGAAACCCATCTCCCCAGCCGTAACGCAGCCGCCTCTGGCCTGCCGTTCCGCAGTCCGTCCCGGCTGC
>JANNVM010000849.1:0-5961 GCA_031414455.1 Verrucomicrobiota bacterium | reverse complement strand
GTCCAGCCTGACAAACTCGACCTCACGGGGCGCGATCCGCTGCACGGCATTGTGGTTTCCCTGACGGCGGACGACGGCAAGGTCACCGACGTCACCCGCCGCGTCGTTTATTCCACCGGCGCGCCGCAGACCGCCGCAGTGGATGCGAAGGGCATGGTCACCGCCCTGGCCGATGGTCAGGCCACGCTGACGGTACAACTCGACGCCCTCACCGCGCAGGTGCCGGTGACGGTCACGGCGTTCGCCGAAAAGCCCGCGCCGTCGTTCAAACAGGACGTATTGCCGGTCCTCACGCGTGGTGGCTGCAACATGGGCGGCTGTCACGGCAAGCTCGCCGGGCAAAACGGCTTTCGGCTTTCGCTCCGCGGCTACGCGGCGGAGTGGGACTACGACTGGCTCACGCGGGAAGTGAATGCCCGCCGCGTGGATTATGCGTTTCCGGAAAGCAGCCTGCTCCTCACCAAACCGTCCGGCGGCATCCCGCATGAGGGCGGCGTGCGATTTCGTCAGGATTCCCGCATGTGGCGCACCCTGCGCGACTGGATTGCCGCCCGCGCACCGGCGCCAGTCGCTGACGAAAAGGACGCGGTGAGTCTTGAGGTGCTCCCGGGCGACCGCGTCACGTCGCCTGGCGAATCCCAGCAGCTTTTAGTGAGGGCAAGATACGGCGACGGCCGCCTCCGCGATGTAACCTGGCTGGCGCAGTTCTTCTCCAATGACGAGACCACTGTCGCGGTGAAACCCGGCGGCCTCGTGAAGCCGGTGCGCTGCGGCGAAGGCGGGGTGCGCATTCACTTCCAGGGGCTCGTCACCGTGGTCCGATTCACCATGCCGTTCCCTCACACCGTGCCCGCCGATGTCTATGCCGCGAAACAGAATGTGCTCGATGAGCCGGTCTTTCAAAAGCTTGCTCAACTCCACCTGCCGCCCTCCGGGTTGTGCAGCGATGCCGTTTTCCTCCGCCGCGCCTTCCTTGATGCCGCGGGGATTTTGCCGACTCCGGAAGAGGTGATCGCGTTTCAGAACGACACGCGTCCTGACAAACGCGCGCAAGCTATCGAGTCCCTGCTTCAGCGGCCGGAATTCACCGATTACTGGACGCTGCAGCTCGCCGACCTGCTCCAAAACCGCAAAGAGCGCGATCACGATGTCCGCGGCCAGAAAGGCGTGCGCGCCTTCCATGCCTGGCTGCGCGGCCAGGTCGCCGCCAACCGCCCGTGGCACGAAATCGCCCGCGATGTCCTGCTCGCGAAAGGCGATGTCATCAAACAGCCGCAGGCCGGCTACTTCGTCACCGTCGTCGGCGAGTACAACAGCGTCGAGCAAAGTGAACTGCCTGACAGCGTGGCGCAGTCATTTCTCGGCAACCGCATCGGCTGCGCCCGCTGCCACAATCATCCGCTGGAAAAATACACCCAGGATGACTTCTATCACTTCGCCGCGTGTTTCAGCAAAGTGAACCTCGACCGCAATGCGCCCGAGACCGGCGTCACCGTCCTGACGATGACCAGTCGCGACGAGCGTGAGCAGCAGAAGCGCATCGCCGAGGCCGCCACGCGTCTCGCCGAAGCCTGCCGCGCGACGTTACCGGACGAGGAAAAGGCCAAACAAATCGCCGACCGTCAGCGCGAACTCGATGAACAGACAAAACGCCTCAAGGAAATCCGCGAGCGCGCACCGGGCGTAAATCAGCCGCGCACCGGCAAGTTTATGCCGCCGCAGCCGCTCGACCGTTCGGAGTTGAAATTCGAGCCTGGCAAGGACCCGCGTGAGCCGTTCGTGAACTGGATGCTCAGCAGCGAATCGTTCTCCGGGGCGATGGTGAACCGGCTGTGGAAACACTTCTTCGCCACCGGTCTCGTCGAGCCCGTGGACGACCTTCGTGCCAGTAATCCGCCGTCGAACGCCGCGCTGTGGAAAATCCTCACGGATGAATTCCGCGCTCATAATTTCGACCTCCGGCATATCATCCGCCTCATCCTCAATTCGCGAGTCTATCAACTCGACTCCACCACCATTCCGGAAAACGAAACCGACACCCGCTTCTACTCCCACTACAATGCCCGCCGCCTGCCCGCCGAGGTCATGCTCGACGCCATCGCAGGAGCGACCGGCGTGCCCCACCGGTTTCCCGGCTATCCCGCCGGCCTCCGGGCCACCCAACTCGCCGACACGGGCACCGATTCCTATTTTCTCACCCTCTTCGGCCGCAGCGACCGCGTCACCGCCTGCGCCTGCGAGCGTAAAGGAGAGGTCACCCTCCCGCAGTTGCTGCACCTGAAAAACAGCGACGACCTCTTCGCCAACATCCGCACCGCTGGCGGCCGCCTCGCCGCGCTGCTGCAAAACCCTGACAATGCCGCCGTCACGACTTCCATCTTCCTCGCCACCGTAAGCCGC
Organism: Verrucomicrobiota bacterium; assembly: GCA_031414455.1. GTDB lineage: Bacteria > Verrucomicrobiota > Verrucomicrobiia > Verrucomicrobiales > V1-33 > V1-33. Next base: position 3,561 of record JANNVM010000849.1, on the reverse strand, counting down.
CCGCCCACCGAAGCCGAGCGCGCCGCCGTCACCGCCTCCCTCCCCGCCGACACCCGCGATCTCGTCTTCGCCGACCTTTTCTGGGCGCTGCTCAACGCGAAGGAGTTTGCCTTCAATCACTGAGCGCAAGCAGGCGTCAATGCGGGTCTTGCTCTGCCGCCGATCCGGTTTCCCGTGCGCCATGATCCGCTGCCTTTCCGTTTTCCTCCTGCTCACCGCCGCCGCCCTTGCCGGACCGCCCGTCACTGCCAAACGTGAGGGCAGTCAGGTAATCTTTCGCGCGGGTGATCGCGAAATGTTCCGCTACCAGGCCGAGCCCGGACCGCTGCCGCGGCCTGATATCAAAGAAGCCTTCCGGCGCGGCGGCTATGTCTATCCAATCCAGACGCCGGCGGGCAAACTCATCAGCGATGATTTTCCGCCCAACCACATTCACCACCACGGCCTCTGGTGGGCGTGGACGAAGACAGAATTCGAAGGCCGGCATCCTGACTTTTGGAACATGGGCGACAACAAGGGCCGCGTGGAGTTTGTAGCACTCGACGATGTCTGGGAAAAGGACGGCGTCGCGGGACTCAAGGCCCGGCATCAGTTCGTGGATCTGCTGGCCTCTCCGCCAAAGGCCGCGCTGCTGGAGACGTGGGAAATCCGCGTCGGCACCGCAGGAGAGAAGTCGCTGCGCTACGTGCTCGACTTCACGAGCACCCAAACCTGCGCCGGCAATGCCCCGCTGAAACTTCCCAGGTATCACTACGGCGGCCTCGGCTTTCGCGGGCATCGCTCATGGGATGGCCCGGCCAACTGTCAGTTTCTCACTTCGGAAGGCATCACCGAACGGATCAAAGGCAACGAATCCCGCGCCAAATGGCTCTGGGCCGGCGGACCGGTGGATGGTGCCGTGGCAGGCCTAACAATACTCTGCCACCCGCAGAATTTCCGTTTTCCGCAACCGCTGCGTCTGCATCCCACGGAGCCCTTCGTCTGCTTTGCACCGCAGCAGGGCGGAGATACGGAGATCAAACCCGGCACGCCATACGTCTCACGCTATCGCATGATCATCGCCGACGGAAAACCGTCCGCAGAGGACGCGGAGGACTGGTGGAAACAATATGCCGGGGAAAAGTGACCCGGTTCCCGGTTCCCATCACAGATCATAGATTACTGACCACTGACCACTGATTACTGATTACTGATTACTGACCACCGCGCCCCTCACCAGCGCACCGCCAGCTTCAGCCACTGAATTCCGCCGCCGGAGGCGCCGAACTTCATCCCCATCAGGCCGCGCCGCAGCGCCTCCAGCGCTTCGAGATCAACGCCGGTGGCCGGGGAGAGCAGCAGACAATATTCCGGACGGCCGCCGGGCGGGACGCCGAGCATGAACGGGACACTGCCGCTCGCGGGCCAGGTGTCGCCGGTGAGTTTGTCAGGCCAGACCGGCTGCTGCACGATGGTGCGGGTGCCGGGCGGTTCGTCGAGCACGGCAGAAAGCGCCGGCCGCACTTTGTCAGGGCCCCGCGCGGGAAGTGCCGGCGGTGGATCCGGCTCCGGCAGGAGCGGCTCGCCGGGCTGGATCAATCCCGGCAGTTCCTGAGGCACGAGGGGTTGCGGGAATGTCTTGAGTTCCGGCACGTGCGCGGCCCACGACGCGGCGGAGGGCGGCGTGATTTTTGCCAGAGCCGCCATGTCTGCCTTGAGGGCATTGTCCTCCGAACGCAGGACCGTGCCGGGATACCGGTCACCCAGTGCACCGAGCAGCGTGCGCGCCTCCGGGTCGGCCGGCGGCAGAAAAAGCACCGAGTGTTGCGGCGGCGGCTTTCGCGAAGCCAGCGGCGGCGCGACACGAAACAAATCGAAGAGCGCGGCATGTCCCGCCGCCACAATCAGCAGCCACATAGCCAGCCGGAGCCCCACACCGCGCTGTGGCCGCCACTCGAATATCAGCGGCGGCGGCTCAAGGGTGCGGCGCACAGGATGGGCGGAATCTTCAGTCACGGAATGGGGCGCACCTTCCCCGGGCCGCGCGCCTTGTCCATTGGCAACTATTGCCGGTAGAACGTCGTCAGATATTCCCGCAGGGCCTCGCGCCACGGGCGCGGCCGCAGACCGGTGGCCAGCGCCAGCCGGGAGACGTCCATGGAAGTATGCACTGGCCGCGGGGCGAGGAACTGCGTCATGTCAGTGAGACGCTGACTTTGCAGGGTGCGGCAGCGGAGTTTCCATCCGAGTTCACTGACGGTATCGAGCGCCGCCTGACCGAGTTCCTGCCATGAACACGGACCGTCATTGCAGAGATTGTAAACGCCGGCGGCGTCCGGATTCAGCAGCAGGCGCTCCAGTTGCTCCGCCATGTCCGAACTGTAGCTGCACGAGGAAAACTTGTCGCTGACGGCGGCGCAGCGCGGCTCCTTTTTCGCCCGGGTGATGATTTGATCCACGAAGCTCTCCCTGTCAGGCCCGAAAACCCATGAAGTGCGCGCGACAAGGTGCCGGCTGCTTTCTCCCAGCACCCGCAGTTCGCCTGCCAGTTTCGTCCGCGCATAGGCGCCGAGGGGATTCGCCGCATCACCTTCACGGCGCAGGCCGGGCACCGTGCCGTCATAGACGTAATCCGTGGAGAGATGAATCATACGTGCGCCGCGCTCACAACAAAGGCGTGCCATGAGCGCGGGCGCTTCCGCGTTCACCGTTTGAGCTTCGTCAGCCTGCTGCTCGCAGTAGTCCGGCGAAGTGACCGCGGCACAGTTGATGAGCGCGTCGAATTCCAGTCCCGTCAGGTGATCCACGATCTGCGCCGGCTCGCGGAGATCCATCGCCCTGCGGTCATAGGCCACCACTCGGTGCCGCCCGCGCAGATGCCGCGCGACGGCTGCGCCGAGGCGGCCGCCGGTGCCGGTGACGATCACTTTCATCTCCGTGCCGCGCGCCGCCCGGTGAACAAAGCATCCAGCGAAAACCGGCCCGGCCCACAGATCACCAGCACCAGATAGATGGCGGCGTAGAGCAGCAGCTTCTCGCCCATCTCCGGCAGTTTGCCGTAGAGGAAAATAGCGGTGAGCGTGCAGGCCAGGAGCACCAGCGCGGACACGCGGCCGAGGAATCCAGTGATGAGGAACAGCGATCCCAGCGCCGCCGCCACCACGGATACCGCCGCCACCACTTCCGGCAGCGGGAAACCGCGCTCGGTGATTTCCACGGCGTAGGCCCACGGCTCCTTTTGCCACACATGCCTCCAGCCCTCCACACCTTCATTCCACGCATGAAAAACGATGAGCGCCACTCCGGCGCTGAAGCGCAGGATCAGCAGCCCGGCATCCCGAATGAGGAGTCCGGGCGGAGGAGCGTGGGGATTGCGGTGATAATCCATGTCAGCAATAAGCAGGCGAGCCTGCGCACCTCTCAAATGATTGCGATGGGAAAGAAATCACAGCCGCCGCAGGCCGTCCTCCGTCATCGGGCACGGGATCGCTTCGTCGATTTCGTCAATGCGCCGCAGCGTTTCGGCGTCGAGTAACAGATCGCAGGCGGTCAGGCTTTCATTGAGCTGCGCCAAAGTCGTCG
>JANNVM010000848.1:0-6215 GCA_031414455.1 Verrucomicrobiota bacterium | reverse complement strand
GCGGCGGGCCTGAAGCTGGGCACCGAGCTTGAGGATGGTGAGGGTGTCGGCCACGCGGGCGAGTCCTTCGGCTTCGCGTTTCTCAGCAGCAGTTAGTTTGCCTTTCCGGTTTTGCTCTTCGAGGAGGAACTGGAGGCGCTGGTCGAGGGCTTTGGGGAAGCGGAGGTCGGCCAGCTTTGCCGGCATGGGGACGGTGAGTTGGACGGTGCCGTTCATAGCGGGAGAGTGCGGGCCGCGGCGGGAATTGCAAGCGGCCGGCCGGTCGGGGTTTTCGGCCGGGGCATCAATGGGCGGAGCGGAGCCGGGCGTAGAGGGCGCGGTCGCGCAGGCTTTCGGGGAACCTCTCTGCGCGCTTACTGAGCGAAACCGTGTAGGGCATCGCAGTTGGCCTTCACTTGTTCCCACGGCGTCCATTCAGTTTCCGTGGCGGCGACGCGGCGGATGGTGACGGCATCAACGAGGTCTTCGATGTATTCCTGGAAGGAGGCATCCTCACTGGCGAGGATATCGAAGAGCCGGGTTTGCTCCTGCGGGGGCAGGGCTTGCACGACTTCGGCCAGTTCCGGCACGGGTGAGGCAGAGGCGCTCATATCGTGAGGATTCCACGGGTGCGGCGCGCGCATTGCAACACGGTGCGCGATGGTGCGCGAAGTTGACGTGCCCGCATTCCAGGCTTTACTGAGCGCATGAGCACGCTGGTGATTGAAGTCGAAGAGGAACTGGTCGTTCGCGAGAATGAGCGGTTTGTGGTGGAGTTCCGCGGGCGGGGAGGACGACTGGTGGCGGAGAGTGTGAGTGCGCTGGGGAGGGATGGGGCTGAGCCAACAGAAGACCGGCAGCGTGCCGCCGAGGACTGGCTGCGCGAGAGCACGGGCATCCTTTCCGGCATGACGGACGCGGAGGCGGATGAAGCCAGGTATGAATACCTTGCGGCCAAGCATTTGAAGTGAGCGGCCTGGCATGAGAACGCTGCTCGATACGAACATCCTCCTCGATGTGTTTTTGGGGAGGCCGGGAGCGCAGTCGAGTGGGAAGGCCATCCTCGCCGCCTGTCACAAATCCCGAGTGGCCCTGATCTCATGGCATACGCTCTCCAACTGTTATTACATCATGCGGCGGGGGCGGCTGTCGCACGCGGGGACCATCGCCTGCCTGCGGCGGGCGCTGCGGTGGGCGGATGTCGCCACTGCGGGTAAGGGTGTCGCCCTCCGGGCAATGGACCTGCCAATGGCGGATTTTGAAGATGCCCTGCAAGCGGCGTGCGCCGAAGTGGAGCACGCGGACGTGATCGTGACGCGCAACACAAAGGACTTTGCCAACTCCCCGGTGCCGGTGCTGACGCCGGAGGATTATCTCGCGGCCTACGGCAGCGCAGCGCCGCTGCCGTGACGGATCAGGCAGATTTCGTGCGCTTCGCGGGTGCGGGCCTGCCCTTCTTCTTCATCGCGACAACGTTGCCCGCTGCCGCTGTCTCCGGTGTCAGGTTCCAGAAGGCTTGCGCTGCGGCGGGTCGTTTCAAAATGACGGTAAGCCTATCACCAACCGCGTCTGGCGGATTCTGCGGTGGCCGGCGACGGTGGCGGGATGAACCTCTCTGCCAGTTCCCTCCAGGAACCGCTACTTGCTCCCGGGACGCCACCGGGCGGGCAGCAGATCGGGCAGCGATCCGGATCCCGGACGTTTCAGCAACGGCTCCAGATAGCGGGCCGCTTTCTCGTTCGGCGACCGCGCCGCCGCCGGCAGCGCGAGAAAGAAGTGCGAAACACAGGAAACAGGCAGGCAGTGGTGTCTTCATGGCCCGCGCAGGCCAGCGGAACGCCCGGCGTTGTCCAGACATTCGCGAACCGGGGCGATGCGCCATGTTGATCCTGCTGCTGCTGCCGGCACGTGTTCTCAATCGGACGCAGGAGCGAGAGCCAAGAGTCTCTCGCTGAGCACGGCGTAGTCGGATTCGCCTGCGAAGCGCTCGTCCGGGGCACCGCGGCAGCCAGTCGCGAGAACCTGCCACCGCTCCAAAGTCAGGCTGCGGAAGAAGGCGTGCAATTGCGTAAAAAGATGCTCGCTGAACGCCTCACCACAGCCGTTACCGGTGATCCATGCTGCCGTTTCAGTACCGGCGAAGGCAAGAGCCGGGCAGTGGAAGAGGCCGCCTTCGTAGAGGCGGTTGGGGAGGAGCCACGCGGAGTTGGCACCGGCGGCGGAGAAGTCGAAGCACCAGTTGAAGTCCACGCCGCCGTAGATGGCGGGAAGATCGCCGGGATAGTGGTATGGACCGCCATATTCAATGTTGCTGTGATCACTGATTTTTTTACGGAAAAAGGTCTCGTCAAGCCCCGCAGGAACACCTCTGAGCACGAAGGCGAGTTTATCCGGGAAAACCGCGGCGAGCCGGGTGATGAGTTCGATACTGCGCTCGCATCGGAACACGCCAAAATAGCCGATGGTCCAACGCCCCGGTTTTACCGGAGCCGCGCGGGAAGTCCGGGCAGCGATGAGCGAAGCCGACGGATAGACTTTGTTTTCGAGGAGAAAAACCGGTCCGCGATAGCGCTGAACCGGCTCAAAATAATGGCGTAAAAACCCCGGCGAAGTCGTTACCAGAAGCTGGGAACGCCGCAAAACGAAGCGTTCAAGAAACCGGAGCCCGCGGGCGACGAGGCCGGTCCCGGTCATTGCCGGCTGGATGTCGGCGATTTCCACCACAACGGGCACGCGCCGACGGCAAACAAAGCGACCGAAAAGTCCGAGGAGGGCATTGTCGGGATTGATGACGTAGAGGGCCGCGGCTTCCCGGAGACGCCGACGGTGCTGAAAGATAATCCCGAACGCGCGCACGATCGCCCAGACGCGGTGCAGATAGCGGCGATTGTAAGTAGTACCGAGGGGGATGTTGTCCCATACCGGCGGCGGATCCGCCTGACCGCGGTCGCGATAGAATGTAAATCCGGTCACGCGCCAGCCCTGGGCGGTGAAAGCGGCGATGCGTTTCACCGAGCGGGCATCCGTGCGCTCGGGACCGATAAAAACGAGGCAGCGTCCCGCGTTCACTCGAAGTCGGAAGCCATGACGGAGCGGCGCTCCCGCTGCCCGAGGAGCCGGGCCTGCCGAACGACGGACGCCGTGCCTTCCTGGAACCGGTAGCTCGCGCAGTTCGGGCAGGTGTGGGCTTTGGACAGGACAATGCTGTCGCAGCCTTCGCAAATTTTGTAGTTCGCGGGGTTTTTGACAATTTTGTCCGCCTGGCGGGCGCGGTCTTCGGGGGTATCAATGCTGATGGCCATGGGTGGACTTAGTATCGGGCCAAGGCGTTGAATGGCAAGGTTTGAGGCAAAGAAAGTTCCGCGCAGGGCGAAACTACCGGATGAAGTAGCTGAGGTTTTCCAATTCGACGGCGAGGTCCACGTTGTTGACGACCACATTTTCGGGGACTTCGAGGACGACCGGGGCGAAATTGAGAATCGCCTGAACACCGGCGGCAACGAGTTCGTTGACGACCTGCTGGGCGACGGCCGCAGGAACGGCCAGAATGGCGAGTTTGACGGTATGCTCGGCAATGAAGGCCGCGACCGAGGCCATGGGAAGCACCGGAACACGGGCAGGTGTGCCCCGGGCATTGTCGGGCCGGGAATCAAACGCAGCGACGATTTCAAACCCTTCCTTGTTGAACCCCGGGTAGCGGAGCAGCGCAGAGCCGAGATTTCCCACGCCGACGAGAATGACGGGTTGGAGGTGCGTGGTGCCCAGAGTCTCGCCGATCGTGACGTAAAGCGTCTCCACATTGTAGCCGAGCCCGCGAGTACCGAAATTGCCGAAACACGCGAGGTCTTTGCGCAACTGCGAGGATTTCACGCCGGCGGCTTTGGCCAGAGCTTCCGATGAGACGGTTTCGACGCGATTTCCGCGGAGCATCTGCAGGCAGCGCTGGTAAATCGAGAGCCGGTAGATGGTCTTGCGGGGGATGTCTTCTTTCAGAGTCATGCAAAGCCCTTGAGACGGGCGGATTCCAGTGTCGCCAATGCCCGCGAAGGCGATAATTCGGGATTACTGTACTTCCTCCCTGGAGCCGGTGTAGATCCACTTAATGATTTTATTGTCCTTGATGAGGGCCATGACTTCGGTGGGCTGGGGTCCGAAAAGGGCGTTGTCCACCGTGCATTGCACCGTGCCGGTCCAATAAACGGTGCCGTCCACTTCTTCGAAATCGAGCGCGCCCCACGCCGTGATGTTATTGGCCTTGAGTTCGGTGAGTTTACCGGCCTGGAGAGATTCCATCATGATCGGGACAACCCCCCCGGCGCGGACTTCAGGTTTGGGACCGGCGAGTCTCATCTGCTCCTCGTTGGCACCGTTGGACCGGGCTTTCAGGGCCCGCGCCCGCTCCCGCTGGCCGATGATGCGCTTACGATGGTATTCCTTGTACCGCTCGAAGAGAGCGGTCAGTTTTTCCTTAAGATTGGTGTTGGCGAGCGGCACCTGAATGCGGGTGCTGTCGTCACCCTCGCGCATCACGACCAACATGCCGGCGACCATGCCGCCAGCGACCGCATCGGAGTCAGGGGGAAGCTCGACCTTACCGGCGGCGGCATCAAAAGTGAGGGCCACTTTCGTTTTGAGTTTTTGGGGGAAGGCGCGGCTGGGAATGGCGGACCATTCCCTGGTGATCTCCTCGATGGTCTTGAAATTGGGCATCGGATACCGCGCTTCGATTTCATCCACCGGCCCCGTGGGCGTGGTGACGGGCTTGGTATGCGCCGGAGTGTCGCCCGGGGTGGCCGGCGGGACGTTAGCGGCAACGGCACCCGGATTGGCGGGATTTGGCTGTCCTTTGGAAATCTCGCTCAAGAGAGCGCCCGCTTTGCTTTGTCCGTTGGCGGTCAATCGGTCTCGCTGGGCGGATTCGTTGATGGCGGAGTTGAGTTTTTTCTCCCCGGCGGTCTTCCGGGCATCAATGCGCTCCTGCATCCAGGGGTGGATGTTCTGGTGGGAATACCAGCCGGCCCAGCCGGTGGCGGCAATGAGGGCGATGTAGAGGATGATTTTCATGAGCGGGACGGGGGACAGTCCATGATGTAGTGAATGCCCGCGCGGCATTCAAAGGGAAATCACGGCGGCGTTTCGAGGGCCGGACAGATCTCTTCGTTGCCCAGGCTGGTATGGGAAAGCGGACCTGTATTGTTATTACCACATGCGGGCGCGGAAGAATCCGCCGGTGATCGCGGTGCCCGCGCACTTCGACTACGAAATGTGGACTGGCCCCGCGCCGATGCTGCCATTCACGGATCTGCGCCATCCGCGCTCGTGGCGCGCCAACATGGAATACGGCAACGGCATCGCCGGCGACATGTGTGTTCACATGCTCGACATGGTGCGGTGGATGATGGACCTCGGCTGGCCGCGGCGCGTCTCGTCAACGGGCGGCATATTCGTGGAGAAGGACAGCGCGGCCAACATCACCGACACGCAGTCCGCGACATTCAACTTCGATGGTCTCGAAGTGGTGTGGCCGCACCGCTCATGGGGCGAAGCGCCGGACCCGAAGTGTCCCCGGGGCGCGACCTTCTATGGCGACAAAGGCACGCTGAAGGCCAGCGTGAACTGTTATGACTTCATCCCGCGCGGCGGCAGCAAAGAGCCGGCTGTGCACCGCGATGTGAAGATGGAACTCGAAGAATATCCGGAGGATAAAACCGAGAAGGACCTGGAAAAGCATGTCGCCCCGGCGATCCGCGGACACCTGCGGGATCTTCTGCGCTGTATGGCAAGCCGCAGCAAGCCGGTGGCCACCATCGAGCAGGGGCACACGAGCAGCGCCGCGTGCATTTTGGCGAATATGTCGCAACAGCTTGGACGCAGCCTGACATGGGACGCCGCCGCCGGAAAGATCACCGGGGACGATGAGGCGAACGCTTTGCTGGCGCGGAAGTATCGCGCGCCGTGGGAGCATCCGGCCCCGCGGCCGTGTAGCGCCATGCGGGTGACAGAGGGCTTGCGGCCCGCGGGCGGACGGAGGAGTCTCCGCTCCTGATCACACCCATGAAAACCGTTATCACTTCCCTCATCGCCGCGTCGGCTCTGGCCGCGGGCATCATCGCCACCGCTCAGGATGCCGCCTCTCCCAAAGCCGAAACTTCCGCGGAGTCCGCGAAAGCGAACACGCTTACCGAAGCGGAGCAGAAGGCCGGCTGGCAATTGCTCTTCAACGGCACGGACCTGAC
>JANNVM010000847.1:0-5901 GCA_031414455.1 Verrucomicrobiota bacterium | reverse complement strand
GCTGTCGCCGTCGGATCCTTCGGTGATGCCATGCCACGCCAGCCATAGCGGATAGTCGGCAGGAGGCGTCGCAGAGACGAGCCAGGTGACCGTGGTGGGAGCGGGCTGCCAGTTGCCGGCAAAATCCTGCCCGATGACCTCCAGCGTATGAGTGGCGGCGGAAAGATTCTCCAGGGTGAGGATGGCAGTGCGGACAGTGGGGCCGGTGCGGGGAAAAACGCCAGGCGCGATCGCCACGGGATCGCTCCACGCGCCACCATCGAGCCGCCAGCGATAGGAAAAAATGCCCGGGCCACCCACGGTGATGGAAGCCAGGTTTCCGGAGGTTGCCGCGGGCGGCAGATTGCCGAGATAACATCCCGCGGGAATGCCGGCTCCGGCGTCGCGCCCGAATGGACCGGCCCCGCGGGCCGGCGAAGCCGCGGTCAGGGTATAGTCGCGGGCTGCACGATTCACGAACAGCGGATCGGCCGCGAGCGGCTGCCAGACGGAGGCCAGCACATTGTCAGGATGCTGTGAACCAATCACCGTATCCTGGATGCCCGGGTCAATGAGGTTGCGCGCCATTTCCAGCTTCGTGGTTTTTTGCGGCTGGGCGGGGAGGTCGCGATCCGCCCAGCTCAGGACACGCGGGAGCGCACCGCCCTCCGCCTGACCGTAAAAGATATTCCACGCGGCATAGGCGCCGTCCCCTGGCCGGCCCGTGTCCTCCGGGATGAAGAAATTGATCGCCGAACCTCTCACGTCCTGGGTGAAAGTATTTATCCCCTCATCGCGCTCGAAGTGATAGTCCGCGTTTACGTCAGCCACGGTGTTGTGCTCGAAGATAACGCCGCAGCCGCGTTTCACATTCACCGCGTGGTCGCAGTGGGTGAAGACATTGCGCACCACGACGATGGTTGTGTCCGCGCCGCCCGCGTCGGAGGAGATGGCGTTCGCGTAGCCGTGATCGGAAGTGTAGATGTCCTTGGTGCAGTTCTCGAAAATGTTGCCCGCGATGTAGGCATCGCCGTTGAGGTCAATGTGTTCGTCGCCGGTGGGGCCGTGAAAATGGTTGTCCTGCACATCGAGTACCGGCGTCACCCCCCATTTTCCCGCGGTGATGTCCACGAGATCGTTGTGGCCGCTGCTGCCGTAAAAATGATTGCGGTAAAGGCGCAGATGACCACCCACCGGGAATCCGTCGAGATACGCGGGATTGCCCATCACTCCGGGATCGGTAGCCGGGCTGTCCACCTCCACGAACTCACTCAGGTTGTCCAAAGTCTCACCCAGCGCCTCTTTGCCGGGTGGAAAGACATCGGGGAAAAGGCAGTCCTGCACCGTGAGCGAACAGTTCTTGCCATACACGCCGTGCAGATACGTGGCGCAGAAAGTAGAGTGCTCGATGAGACATTCGGCCCGGACTACGGTGATGCATCCCTCGACGTTGGCAGGCTGTGCCCCGTAAAAAGTGGCGTGGCTGATGATATTCTCCGGTGAGAGGGAATCCTGTAGAAGAATGCCGCCCCACTTTGGCGGCACCGTCTGCGTGCCTGGCTCCCTCGGATCATCCACCAGCGGTGCCCCGGGCAAATGGGAAAACCGCACGGGGGCCGCCTCAGTGCCCAGCACTTTGATAATGCCATTCACAATGAGCCGTCGCGTTCTGTCAGCAAACACACGCACGCCAGGATCAATGAGAAGCGTGGCACCCGCGGCCACAGTCACATCGCCCGTCATGTGATACGGGCCGCCCTCCGCCGTCCAGCGAATCACTTCTGTGGATAATGGCGTCGCGGACAGTCGCAGATCGAACGACATGTCCGCGCTGGCGGGATCGTGCTGGTGGACCTCCACCGCGACGGTATTGACGCCTTCGTGGAGGATCGCCAGCGGCACCGTGATCGCCGCTTCTGCATTCTCGCGCGTCGTGGCGGTGGTGGCTTCCGTGTATTCTGTGAGCGGGGCATTCGCCGTAAGATCGCTATGCCGGTACACCTGAGTGCCGTTTACATACACGGCGCAGGAATCGTCGAACAGCACCCTGCCGGTGACACTTGCCAGAGAGGCCACATCTCCCAGTGTGAACCGGCTCCGAAAGAGATAAACCGGTCCGCTCTGCGTGCCGGCGGCGGAGCCGTAATCCGTACGCGTCACCAGCGTCACTTCATCCGGCACCGCGGTATCACCGTAGCCGATCTGTGAGGCTCCCACCGGCCAGCCGGAATCGTCGAAGCCCTCGTCTTTCCAGGTGGTGCCGCTGGCGGTAATGAATTGCGCCAGTGTCGTTGAGGTAAAGTCTGTCTTGTAGCTCCATGGGGAACCCGCCGCCGGAAAATTGCCGAAGCGCAGAAGTTGTGTTGGCGTGGTTCCGAGAGTGCCGCTGACTCCCGTGAGAGGTCCGGTATAACTGTCGCCAGGCCAGGCATTCGGATCCGCTGCTTCGAGGGAGCGAAAGTGAAAACAGAACACCAGGCAGAAGATCGTGGACGAAAGGCGGGACTTGGTCGGAAAATTCATAGGAGCAGATGGATGCTTCTATGGAAAGCCGGAATAAAGGAAGGTGAAGGTTGGATCCCGCCAGCCTCACAGCCTCACCGCGGCTGGCGCGGAGAGGCCACAGTGAGGAGCCCGGTTACTTCGCGGCTTCCCGCTTCGCTGTCCAGTCGCGCGACTGATCCTTGCCGTCGCGGTCTTTGGATTCAATCTTCCCGGTGATGGCGTCGGCGGTGAGTTTGCCGGTGTATTTGGAGGTCATCTTGTTGCCATTGTACTCCCGGGTGACGGTAAAGGCGACGTCAGTCCCTTTGACGGAAGCATCCGAAATTTCCGTTTCCCGCGCCGCACCGTCACGGCTTGGCGAGCTCAGTTTCCCGGTCAGCTTTTCGCCGTCCTGCGCCAGTGTCAGGGTGAATTTTCTCTCGGCCCCGCCATTCCGGCCAGGGGTGGTCCAGGTCCAGGTGCCGGTGGCCGACGGTGCCTTGTCGTCCGCCGGGGCGGCAGTGACGGAGCCCAGCACGAGAAGCGCGCAGAAGGCCATCTTAATAAGTGTTGCTAGTTTGTGATGCATGGTGTGTGTGGATTTAGGTTGTAGTCCCGCCCGGACAGTGATTGCACTGGCAATCACCCGGAAGGCGCATTTTCCATCAAGGCATCCCGGACGATGTAAAGATGCGAGTCTTCCGGTAAGACGGAGTAATCGTCCGCCGGGCGCGGCTCAGGATTTCCCCGCTCCGGGCGGCTCCACGCGGCAGATCTCCTCGACCCACATGATCTCACAGGCTCCATCGCCTGTATCCTCGCGAGTCAGGGAACTGGTCCACGGGCTCATTCCCGGACGCCGCACGGAGACCAGGTAGCCTTTGGCAAGGAAGACCTCGCCCTGATTCAGATCCAGCAGCCGGTCCCGCACGCGAGCGCCGGCCGGCAGCATGTGCATGTTACAGAGTGATCCGGTGCTCAGGGCAGCTTCCACCGCGGATTCGGTGGTGAATGACAAATACCGCCCGCTGTTGGAAAAGCGGAACCCGTCTATCACCGACTGGTCCGACATCCGGTGCCAGCCCACGCCAAAATCCACCGGGGCAATATCCGCCATGGCATCGAAGCGGTATCGTTCACGGTGCAGCAGCCGGGCATTGATCTCGTACGAGGCGAGAGGAATCACACGTGTCCCGTCCGGCAGCTCCCAGGGCTGTTTTCCTTCCACCGGTCCCTGCACCGGGGACGCGCCGACCAGCATTCCGGCAGCATAGTTCACTGGGCGGCCTGTAAAGGACCACCCTATTCCCGCGGCGATGAGACCAACTACGCCCCAGCGTTTTCCGCGGTCCCACAATCGTCGCACGCCCCCCGTGCGATCCACCATGGGAAGGGCAGGGGCCCAGGTCCGGGAAAGATTACGGCTTGCCGGTTCTGAGATGGTCCGCTGCACGGGTAGTCCGGCCAAAGAAGCGCCGCAACTCCGGCAGCAGTTCTCTCTGGAGGATTCGCGCCATCCGCAGGCCACGCAAACAATGTGTCCTTCCCCGCCAATCGGCGCGTCCGCCAGCGCAGGAGATGGCGGTAAAGGTGGCGGAAACACGGCGGCCATCAGCGGATTCTAGCGATAATTTCAATAAATTCCAGTATTAACTACTCGACAGTTCATTTCCCGCCCGTGTTCAGATGAAGGTTGATCTCCCGCGGAAAAACACGGACAGATGGCTCATGTCGAACGACCAACAGCCTGTCGTCAGCGGCTTGCTCAGTTTGCCGCGGTCCGTGCCGGGCACGGTGTCGCTCTTCGAGGCGGATGCGGTGCTCGACAGCGGCGCGACGTGGCGGGTGAGTTGGGATCCGCGGACGAGACTGGCCAAAGTGTTTGATGAAAAAGGCGAGGCGCTCGGCTGGACCGAACGCACTGCCAAACGCCAGCGTCAGGTCGTCATGGCGAATGGCGACCGGCCGCCGGTATCATTTGAGGACAAGCTGTTCTCCCGCATCGTGTGGCTGGAAGGCGTCTCCTGCAAATCGGTGATGATGCTCGAAGGCAGTAAACGCATTTTCGGCAATAACCGGCTGAAGCTGGAACATCGCGACTTCACCAATGAAGCACGGTTTCACTGCGCGCCGGAATTGCTCGTCGCGGCGGTCATCGTGGCCTTCGAGGTCTATGGTGCCGGCAATTGTCAGGCCGGCGACCGCTGAACTCCCGGCCCGCTCACTGCGGCGAAGCGTCAGGACCGGCTACCGGTTGCCGCGGCTGGCGCAGGGCAAACGCAAGGAATGCCGCCCCGATGACGATCATAAACACCGAGTAGAACTGCCCCTCCGTGAGCCCCATGATATAGCCTGCCGGCTCGCGAAAATACTCATCTGTGAACCGGAAGACGGCGTAGAGCAGGAAGAAGAGCGCCGTGAGCATCCCGTGCGGCGCGCGGGGCCATTTCTCGCGGACGATGAAAAGAATCGCGAACAACAGCAGTCCCTCCAGCGCCGCGGCGTAGAGTTGTGAGGGATGGCGCGGCGTGAGCAGTTCGCTGAGCTGCGCGGCGAAGGCGTCATCGGTGCGGGCGAGATGCTTGATGGTTTCAGATACAGAAACCCCTTCCGGCACACGGTCCGCAAGGATCGCCTGGAGTCCGCCCCATGGCCCATCCCCCGGAACCCACGTCGTCGCCTCCTCAGGGAACTTCATCGCCCATGACACCGTCGTCGCCCGGCCATACAGCTCACCGTTGATGAAATTCGCGATCCTCCCAAAGAACAGCCCCAGTGGAGCCGCCACCACCAGGTTGTCCCCCACTCCCGTCCACGACTGCTTCCGCGTCCGCGACCAGTAGAGCGTGAAAAAGAACAGCCCGAGAATCCCGCCGTGGGCCGACATGCCGCCGTCCTTCACATAAAAAAACGTCACCGGATTGTCGAAGAACCGCGCCGCATCATAGAACAGCATGTAGCCGAGCCGTCCCCCCAGCAGGACCCCGAAGAGTGCCGCATACGTCAGGAAATCCGCCACCTGCGCCTCCTTCAGTTCCCCGATCCCCCGCTTCGCCCACCAGCGCAGCAGCCAGTAGCCCGCCAGAAATCCCGCTACGTAAGCCAGCCCGTACCAGCGGAACTGGAGCGCGTCCGTCAGTTTCAGAATCACCGGATCCATCCGGTGCATGTAGTAGGCGAGGAAATTCACCCCGCTCTCCTGTCATGCCGCCCCGCGGCGGGCAACCGTCAAACAAGGCGAAACCGGCCCGCCGAACATCAACCGTCCACCAGAGCCCGCCACGACTCCGGAGGTCGGGCCGGTGTCCGGGACGTACAGATGTCCTCGCACCGGCGCTGCCGCTCCCTGCTCGACAACGCTCCCGCCATTCCCATAGTCCCCGCCAATGAAGCTCCTCAAACTTGCCGCCGCCGTGCTCAATCAGACGCCGCTGGACT
>JANNVM010000846.1:0-4773 GCA_031414455.1 Verrucomicrobiota bacterium | reverse complement strand
GCTTTACCAAATTCGCCACGCGGATGCTGGGTGAACTGGTGGACTTCAATTTCAAAGTGCAGGCCGGCGATCCGGTTACGCCGGGAATGGAGATCGGCTGGGTAGAGGGTTTCAAGGCCTCCAGCGATGTCTTCTGTGTCATGCAGGGTGCCTTCGCCGGGAGTAATCCTGCGCTCGCCGCCGATGCCTGCATCGTGCGCAGCGATCCCTACCTCGACGGCTGGCTCTACGCGGTGAGCGGTGAGCCGGAAGACGGGCATCTTGACGTGCATGGCTACATCGCGCTGCTGAACACGATCATTACCCGAATGGCGGAGGAGGAACATGCTGAATAACGATATGCCCGGAACTGTCCATGAAACCCTTTTTGCGGCGCTCGATTTTGAGAGCGCCGGCGAAGCTCCCGGACGGACGGATGCTCCGGTGCAGGCCGGCATCGCCCTGATGCGCGGCATTGACGTTCTCCCCGACTCTTTCTTCCGCACCTACATCAATCCGCTCCGACCGGTAACATGGGCCGCGCAAAGCGTTCACGGCATCACCCTGTCGCAAATTTCCGGCGCGCCGGAGATGAAGACTCTGTGGCCGGAGTTTCGCGAACGATTGTCAGGGCATGTTATTGTGGCCCACGGAGCGGGTACTGAGAAACGGTTCCTCCGCACGTTTCCGTTCCACGGATTTGGCCCGTGGCTCGACACCGTAACCCTCGCCCGCCGCGCCTGGCCCAAGCTGGGTGATTACACCCTTGGGGCGGTGACCCGCGTCCTCGGGTTGCGTGAGGAGCTCGACGACCTGTGCCCGGGACTGCATTTCCACGATGCGCTTTATGATGCGGTGGCGAGCCTTCTTGTGCTGCGCTCGCTCATCACCGGTGCCGGGCTCGCCGACCACGACGCCGGTGAACTCGTGGCGTCTGCGCCGGGCCGTCGCTGAGCGGCTTTAGACTCCTGACGCAACCACCGAGGCCAGTGCTTTGTGGGCAGCCACACGCTCAGCGAGAGAAAACTCCGACGGTGTCTCGAACGTAATGGTGCGGTCTGTATTGTGCAAATAGAGCGCGATGGCTTCCGGAAGGCCCGGCAGATCAGGAATGCGTTTGGGCCGGATGATGCCGCCGGTGGCGCGGCGACCGTCAATGGTGCGGCGCGGATCGCGCGGAATGATGGGTTCGCAGGCACGCATGACCGGATCGCTGAGGAGATGCTGTGAGCGATTGAGTTCGTAACAGTAGATTCCCTGTGCGTCGTAGTCCTCGTGCAGACAGACGGCTGCGGAAAACGTCATGGCGCCGACGCACTTCCACCACGCTTTGATGTGGGCATGGCTGGCATCATGGAAGCGGCGGTTGAGGTCAATGTGGCGGTGATCAGCGCGCGTGTTGAGTGAGAGTCCGGCGGGATTGAAGAGGGGGAAAATGGCGACCGGCAGGTGGCGGAGCAGCGCCGTGTTTTCCTCCGCCCATTCGAGCAGGCCGGAGACGGGGGCGGGTTCATCGCCGTGGACGCCGGCGGAGAAGTAGAGCCGCGGCGCGCCGGTATCCGGCGTGTGAATGAACCGCACCGGATGACCGTTGGAAACAAACACCGTCTCCACTTTCAACCGTGCCGCGCGGGCGACGGCGTTCCAGCGTTTCAGGAGAAACGGTACATCGTGGCAGCGGTGAGTGCGGAGATAGTCATTCATAAAAGTAGTCATGGGCTTTAGCCCGTGACTGTCCAACACGTTCTCAACGTCAGCCTGCAGTGGAATGACGCCGTCACGCGCTAAAGCGCATGTCTGCTTTCGCTTCGCGCCGTTCCCGGCCCGCGCCCGTCATCATGCCGGAATCAATTCACTCACGGCGTCCCGCTCCTCCTTCAGTTCGTTGATCGTCAGATCAATCTTCGACTGAGCGAAGGCGTCAATGTCCAGCCCCTGGACGATCTCATAGTTCTTCCCGTCCGTGCGGATGGGGAAGCCGACAATGAGTCCCTTCTCGATGCCATAGCTGCCATCGGAGGGAACGCAGACGCTGGTCCAGTCGCCGGCCGGCGTGGGAGTGGTGAGGCTTTTCACGGTGTCCACGACGGCATTGGCGGCGCTGGCGGCGCTGCTGGAACCGCGGGCGGCAATGATGGCGGCACCGCGCTTTTGCACCGTCTCGATGAACGGGCCGCGCAGCCACTCGTGATCGCTGATGACCTCCGGGGCCGGCTGCCCGCCAATTTTTGCGTGGAGGAAATCGGGATATTGCGTGGAGGAATGATTGCCCCAGATGGCCATGTTGGTGACGTCGCTGCTGTGGCGACCGGACTTGGCGGCGAGCTGGCTCTTGGCCCGGTTTTCGTCGAGGCGGGTCATGGCAAACCAGCGATCAGCGGTCAATTCGCGGGCGTTGTTCATCGCGATCAGACAGTTGGTGTTGCAGGGATTGCCGACGACAAGCACGCGGGCATCGGACGCAGCGTTGCGCGCAATGGCCTGGCCCTGGCCGATGAAGATTTTTCCGTTGATGTTGAGCAGGTCCTTCCGCTCCATCCCCGCCTTCCGGGGCACACTGCCGACGAGCAGCGCCCAGTTCACGCCGCGAAACGCTTCGTCGAGATTCGCCGTCGGAACCACGCCCTTGAGGAGCGGGAACGCGCAGTCATCCAGTTCCATCACCACTCCGTGGAGGGCCGGCAGCGCGGGCTCGATTTCGAGCAGGTGCAAAATCACCGGCTGGTCCGGGCCAAACATGGCGCCTGAGGCAATACGGAAAAGGAGGGAATAACCGATTTGGCCGGCGGCGCCGGTTACGGCCACGCGAAGAGGTGCTTTCATAATGGAATGGGTGTGAGTGACGAAGGGAGCGCGGTTCCTGGCACGGAGCATCCCGGCCGGCAACTGCTGGTTTGCAGGTCCCTTTCCTGTCCGTTCTCAGTGCGAGAACCGCAGGACGTGCGGCGACACCAGCCTCTCGAAATCGTGAAATCCCATCCGGATGACGTCCGCGTGCGTGCCGGCGCTGAAGGCGATCTCCGCTTCCTCCGCGAGGTCCGGAGACACATACACGGACATGTCGTAGAGATTGCCAAAGGGCGGCATGGCCCCGGGTTCACAGTCGGGAAAGCAGATCTTAAATTCCTCTTCGCGCGCCAGCCGCACGTCATCGGTTTCCGCGCATTCACACAGGTCGTCGAGTTCCACTTTTTGGTTTGCCGGCAGAACCGCCATGGCTGGTGCGCCGTCAATGACGACCATCACCGTCTTCGCCAGTGCTTTGCCGGTGATGTGGGTGGATTCCGCCACTTCCTGCGCCGTGAATGCCGGCGAATGCGTGATGGTTTCATATCGAACGTGGCTCTCATCGAGGAAGTTCTTGAGTGTCGTGGCGATCATGGTGTCCGGCTTTCTGGTTGGTGCCTTGCGTGTTCCCCATGAAACCCGCGCGGGCAGTGTTGTTCGACGGCGCAAGAATACCGTCCGCCGGTGCGGCACGTCAACATTCCCGTCATGCATCGCGGAAAATATCGCAGGAAGGCAAAACTTGACGCAGGCGGCTGCGGGTGTTTTGTGACCGGCTCAGGCTCACGCTGCGGGTGTCTCCTCGTCCGACTCGTCCGACTCCTCCGGTTCATCCGGATCCTCCTCGATCTCGCGGCGCCATTCACGCTTCACCCACGGACGGATAAGGCCGTAGAAAAGGTATCCCACAAACAACACGGCAGGCATGATGTAGGGCTTGTAGAGAACCAGCACGACGAGAAAGATGGCCGCGAAGAACCATGGGATGGTGCGCTTCGTTCTCCAGGAGAGGCCTTTGAAACTCGGATACCGGCGTTTGCTCACCATGAGGAAGGAGAGCAGCACCATCAGCGCCGGCAGAGACCATTTCCATGCACTGAGTTCGAGGAAATTCTTCGCCTTGGGATCAAGCAGCAGCAGGGTGACGGAACTGATGACGCCCGCAGCAGCGGGAATGGGACAGCCGGTGAAGTCGCGGCTCGGCTTGCCGGTGGCGACTTGCGCGAGGCAGTTGAATCGTGCGAGACGGATGGCACCGCACAGCAGGTAGAAGAACGCTATAAACCAGCCCGCCCGCTCGCTGTCCAGGCTGTCCAGGACCACATGATGCATCAGCAGCGCGGGCGCGACACCAAAGGATACGATGTCCGCCAGCGAATCGAATTCCCGTCCGAACGGGGACTCCTCCCCGATGGCGCGGGCGATCCGGCCATCAAGCATATCGAAGAGGCAAGCTCCGAGGATGAGAAAAATGGCCGTCTGCGCCTGGGCCTGAGTGGGCTCCTTGAGGAGCAGGAGCATGGCGTAGAATCCGCAGAACAGATTCCCGGCCGTCATGAAGTTGGGCCAGAAGTGGATCTTGGGCAGGTCGTCTTTCATGGATAAAGAAACGCCGCGCAGGGAACGCGGCATCACGGTTCGAGGGTTGATTGTTTCGTATAGACGTCTGAAGTCCCGCCGAAAGAGAAATCTTTCCCGGACTTTTCTGACGGTGATGACATGCCGGATCACATGCGTTCGGTGACGCGGATGCCCATGAGGGCGAGGCCGGTGCGGAGGATGCGGGAGGTGGCTTCGCAGAGGGCGAGGCGGGTGGCGCGCTGAGTGCCTTCGGAGCGGAGCACAGGGCAGGCTTCGAAGAAGCTGTGGAAGGCGCGCGCGGTGTCATAGACGTGGCCGGCGAGCAGGTTGGGGCGGAAGTCGTCGAGCACGGCGGGCACGGCTTCGGCGAACTTTGCGAGGGTGAGGGCGAGTTCGCGCTCCTCTTTCTCCGTGATGACATACGGG
>JANNVM010000845.1:0-2537 GCA_031414455.1 Verrucomicrobiota bacterium | reverse complement strand
GATCGCGCGTGCCATTGCCAGCATGATCGGGTGGGTCATGCTGGGGCTGCCGGTGACGGCCTATGACCCGCTCACAATGCCGCAGTTCATCTGGTATTATCGTGCTGATCCCCGCGTGGTGAAGGCGATGACGGGTGGTTTGCTGGGCGGTCTCACGCTGCTTGTCGGGCTGGTCTATGCCCTGTGGGCGCGCGGCGCTCCGCTCCACGGAGCCGCGCGCTTCGCCAGCGAACGCGAACTCAAGCGGCATGGCTTCCGCTCGCCTTCGGGTATCATCGTTGGACGCAAAGGCAGACGCTTCCTGATCTTTGGCGGGAGCGAGCATGTCCTTGTCGAAGCGCCGACCCGTTCGGGCAAAGGCACTGGCATCGTCATTCCCAATTTGCTGACATGGCAAGGCTCGGTGGTCGTCCTCGATGTGAAACGCGAAAACTTCGACGCGAGCGCGGGGTTCCGGGCGCACTACGGGCAGGACGTTTTTCTGTTCAACCCGACCGATCGCGCCGGTCGCACCGCGCGCTATAATCCGCTCGCCTATATCGACCGCTGCGACCCCGACGATGTGATCATTGAGCTGCAAAAGATCGCCACAATGCTGTTCATTGCGCCCGAACGCGGCGAAGCCTTCTGGGCGAATGGCGCGCGTACCGGATTTGCCGGGGTCGGAGCCTGGCTTGCGGAAACCAGCGATGAGCCGCTGACGATGGGCGCGATCTACCGCCATCTGACCGAGGGCGACGCCCGCAGCTTCTTCAAAAAGGAACTGGCCAACCCGGCACTGAATCTGTCGGTATCCTGCCGGACGGCATTGGCAGATTTTGCCGGCGGCTCGGACAACAGCTTTGCCGACATCAAGAAGACCATCACCAACGTCCTCGGCCTGTGGCTTAATCCGCTGGTGGATGCGGCAACGGCCGTGAGCGATTTTGATCTGCGCGATCTGCGTAAGTGTCACATTTCAATCTACCTCGGCGTATCGCCCGATGAACTCGACCGGATCGCGCCGCTCTACAATCTTCTTTTCCAGCAACTGATTGATCTGAATGTGCGGGAATTGCCCAATGACACGACGCCAGTTCCCGTGCTGGTCATTCTTGATGAATTCGCAAGGCTTGGCCGCGCATCGGTGATTGCCAACGCCTTTTCGTATGTCGCGGGCTACGGCATCCGCTTGCTACCCGTGATCCAGTCACGTTCACAATTGCGTGGTGTTTACGGTGAGCATGTTGCCGACGAAATTGTTGCCAACTGCGGAGTTGAGGTCGCCTTCACCCCCAAAGAGCTGCGGGTGGCAAACGAACTGTCCGAGAGGCTGGGCTATGTCGGACAAGCCAGCGTCACCAAGTCGCTCACGATCAATGGATGGCTCGCCAACCGGTCAAAATCAATTTCGGAACAGCGCCGCGCGCTGATGCTTCCACAAGAGCTGATGCAGTTTCCGCCTGATAAGCTGATCCTGCTGCGCGGCGGCATCCCGCCCATCATCGGCAACAAGATTGTCTATTTCAGCAACCGCTTCTTCCAAAGCCGCGCGTTTCTTCCGCCCGAAGTGCCAGCCGCGCCAAAGCGAATATTCAGCACCGCACTGCCTGCCCTGTTCCGCGACATGACCGACGAAGAGGCTGCCGGACATGATACCAGGCCAATGTCACAGGATGATGTCCTCACCGAAGATTGCCCGAGTTTCTTCGCCGACATGCTGACGCTGGATCACAACGGCAATGTGTCCGGGCTTATTGAGGAAGGTGACGAAAATGGCCGATAAACTGGAAGGCGATGCCCCTTCGGGGCGTAGCCGCAGGGCAACGCCAAAGCCCGATACATCCAAATCGGGGACGGCGAAGCCGAAGCGCAAAGCCGAGACGCCTACCCTTACCGACGACCTCACCGGCAAATTCCTGCGCGTCGGCAACACGCTCTATCGCACCTCAGATGACAAAAAGCCGATTGTCCGGCTCGAACCCGACCGGCTAAAGACCAGCAACATCGACGCCCTTCCCGACATCGTGCGGATCGCCAAGGCCAATGGCTGGACGTCGATCAGGATCAACGGCGGCGACACGTTCAAGAAAGCTGCGTATCTTGCCGCTGCCGCACAAGGGCTGACGGTCGAGAATTACACGCCGTCGAAAGTCGTCCAGGCCGAAGCTGCCCGCCTGCAAACGCGGCTCGCCGAACGCGATAAGCGCCGCGAAGCTAAAAACTCAACGAGCAAATCAATCCGTCCGACCGAAGGGACAATCACGCTCAAAGCCCTGTCGGAACGGTTCCTGAGCCAGACCCACGAGCAAAATGCTCGCGATCCCGAACTGCGCCGCGCCCAAAGCCTTGTCGCCCAAACCATCTCGATCACGCGCGCGAAATACCCCGATGATCCGGTCAAGGCATCAAAGGAAGTCGAGGCCAGGCGGCAGGAGGTCGCGCGCCGCATCGCCAACGGCGATAAGATTGCGGTGATTCAGGTGCGGAACCAGCAGGCGCAGCGCGTCCGCGAGATTACGCAGGAACAGGTGTTGAGCCGGGAGGGGCGGACGCGG
>JANNVM010000844.1:0-2334 GCA_031414455.1 Verrucomicrobiota bacterium | reverse complement strand
AATGGATGCGTGGCGGACAGCGGCTGGACTGCCAACAGAGGCGGGAGAGCGAGACAGCAGAGGAGTGCGAGTGTTTGAACGGTTTTCATGGTGGTGTTTGATTTGATCTGCCAAATGATTTCACCGGGTGATGTGCTCCGGTTTCTGCGCGGCCTCGGCGGCGTTGATCTCTTCCCAGCCTGGCGACTGCCAGACGCGCATCCGGCGGTTGTTAGTGCGCAGTTCCAGCTCTTGAGCGGCGATGGTGTTTCCGTCCGAGAGCATGCCTGGCAGACTCAGGTTGGTGCCTGGTTGCCCATTGAGACGAGAAACCTGTTGCCAGCCATTTGTCTCCCACACCTTGATCGCCTCGGTGCCGATGCTCGATGACATCATGCGTTGGCCATCGGGTGAGTAGCCCAGATTGAGCACGACAAGGTTGTGCCCATGCAACGACGCTTGAAGCTTTCTCTTGGTGACATCCCACACGTTGATCTCCGGTGAACCGAGTCCGCCGTTCACCAAAGTTTTTCCGTCAGGTGACAACGCCAGACCCTGAATAGGCGTCTTTCGCACCGTGAATGCGTCGCCGGCCTCGCCTGTGACGAGATCGAGCATCCGCACTGATCCGATCGCATCGAAGCGAACCATGGAGCGGCCATCCTGCGAAACGCGATAGCGCAAGCCGCCGATCGGCCCGATGTCAGCAGCGCTCGAGGAAAGCTCGCGCCGCGTGGCCACATCCCAATGTGTGAAAGTACTTTGTTTTGTTGCAGGATCATAGACGGCAGCGACGATGATGCGGGATTGCGCGAGGTAGTTGAACCACACATAGCCCGCGCTCAATTTTAGCGGGAAGGTGGCCGCGTCCTTGTCCTTTACATTCCACACCTTGATCTGCGCCGGGTCTTTGACACCGAGCACCATTTCATCAGGAGCAACCCAGAATGCCGCCACGTTGCTGGCTCCGAGTTCTTCATGCGCGATGTCCGTATCGGCGACCAGATGCACCACGCCCTGGGCGATGGTCACAAACGTCTTCCCATCCGGCGAAACATCGACGTGGCTGTGATTGACGATGGGAAGAATCTTCGTGCCGCTATTCTTCGGCTGCCCGCGCGGCTCTTCCCACACGAAGAGACCTCCATCCTTGCCCGCGCTCACGATCTGCTTGCCGTCGGGAGAAAACGCCGCTGACCAGACCTCATCCGTGTGCCCCATCAGCACCGGCCCGGTGCTCCAATCTGCCGTCTGCCAAAGTCTCACCGTTTGATCGGCACTCGCGGAGACCAGCGTCTCCCCGTCCGGTGAGAATGCCAGGTGCGTGATGTAGCCATTATGACCTCTGAGCGCCTTCACCTCGCTTCTCGAAGCGACATCCCAAATGAGTATCTCCGGATCAATCCAGGCACTGCCCGCTGCGAGAGAGCGGTCATCGGGTGAGAACGCGAGCGCCATGGTCCGGCCTGTGAGCATGAACTCGCCCTTTGCCGTGCCAGCCTCTGCCTCAATCAAACGCACACGCCCCGTGCTCTCGCCGATGGCAAGGGTTTTGCCATCGTGCGAATAGCAAAGCGCACCGCCAATGGTGCTGTCCCTGCCACGCTTGATGGGAATGGTGCGACGACGTTGCTGCGTCTTGATGTCCCAGATCCAGACCTCGTCGTGACTCGCGATGATCGCCGCGAGGGTGGTTTTGTCCGGCGAGAGCGCGATGGCGGTGATGACGAGCTTCTCTCCGCTGAGCGTGGCGACCAGCGTTCGCTGACGGATGTCCCAGACGCGGACGCAGTATTCGTCGCTACTTTTGCAACCCACCGCAGCCACCCTCTCACCGTCGTGCGAGATCGTGAGGAAGCCGGAGTTCGCGGCCAACACCGGAGGATCCTGTGGCTCGCGGTCTTGCAATACCGATGGCGCCGCACCCGGCGCAGCATCCCTGAGCGAGACCTTTCCTCCATCCTCAAACGTCACCAGCGATTTGCCATCGGCAGTATAGAGCGCGGTGAGCACGCGATTCCCATGATTCGCGACTTCAAATGCGGCCCCCGACTGGCAGACTTTCCACAGGTGCCGCCACTCCCAGCCGCGCAGGTCGATCTCGCCGCTGGCGGGACGCTGACGCTCAAGCATCTGCCTTGCCTCGCGCAGGTTGTGATCTCTCATGGCTTGCTGACCGCGCAACATATCAGCCGCATACGCGAGTCGTCGTGCGGCGAGTTCCTGCTGCTCCGACTCCTGCCGCAGGCGGATGGCATCGCGCTCGGCTTCGTTCGCGCGATGCGCTTCAGCTTGAAATGCGATCCGCTGCTCCTGCTCCGCGATGCGCGCGCGGCGGGCATCAAGCCAAGCCCA
>JANNVM010000843.1:0-2489 GCA_031414455.1 Verrucomicrobiota bacterium | reverse complement strand
CTGAGGAGCCATCGCACCCGCTCGTTGCGGACTACGCCGCCCGCTATGCCGCGGAGATAGATGCGGACGCGGAAGACGGGGCCATCCCGCCCGCTGCCGTAGCCGTCAGGCATGACGTTACCATCCCTTTCCCTCCATGAAAAAACCGCCGTCAAAAATCATCGTGTTCCCCCGTGTCGTGACATTGCAGGAAGCCCGCGCCGGGCGGAAACGCGCCCGCGGCAGCAAACGAATGCTCGCACCGATTCCGCTGGACGGGCTGCCGGACATGGATGCCCTTCGCGATGTAAGCCCGTGCCGGTTGGGAAAATTCGTCCTGTCCATTTATCACCTGTCATTCGGCCATGACCTGGCTGGCGCATTCGCGGGCACGGATCGCGCGGCGCTGTGTGCAGTGAGGGCCGCGGCTGCTGTGGCAGGGCTGGCCGGTTTCCCTGTCGGGCTCCTTCTCAGACTCTGTATTCCGGCGGCAGTTTTCTTTCCGTTCGACCGGGAGCGGGCTGAACTCGCCGACGCTGTGAAGCCGTCGCCCGCATGGCGGTCCGGTGATCCTCCCGCCGTCTCCATCGTCCAGGCATCACTCAAAGCCCGCCGCGACGATACTGAGAGGCAACGCGAGGCCGCCGCCGCACAGCGGGAAACGATGCGGGAAAAGAGGAAGGAGCGCACTATCGCGCGGCGCAAATCCAAAGCCCTCACCGCTAAGCGTAACGCGCACCGCGCCGACGCCCGCGAGGCAGTCCGCGCCTCCCGCTATTACTCGCGCCTGATGCGCCTCGCCACGGGAATCACGCTGCCCATTCCTGGTATCGCCCGAGCGAAGCAGCAGGGCTGCCGCCGCTGATTTAGACTCCCCGCAAAGCCTGTCCCTCGCTTCAACTCAACCCCCCACCTATCACTTTCACCATGCCCCGCGCCACTGCCACCATTGGAGGAGAATTCCAAATCGGAACCCGTAAAGCAAAGAGATCATTGGCCGAATTCAAAACCGCTGCCGAGCGCACCGCGGCAGACCTCGGGAAGATCAAAAGCCCGGATTTATTTCAGGGCGGCAAAATGGCGCAAGCCGGGGCAGGAATGGCCGCAGCGTGGGGAAAGGCGACGATTGCCGCCGCCGCAGTGGTGGGAGCTGTCCGAACGATTGACCGCGTTCAAACGGAGGGGCTAGCCACTTGGAACGACATGAGTGACAAGCTCACAGCCATCACGGGGGACGCTGCCGCCGCTAAGGATCAACTCCTCTTCCTTCAAGCCGTTGGACAGCAGCAAAACATGGAGTTGAAGCCGCTGGTTCTTGCTCATGAGCGCCTCCTCACACTTGGTTATGACGCGGAGCGTTCGCTTGGTTTCATCCGTGAACTGGCCAACGCCATAGAGCTTTCTGGCGGAGAGTCTGAGGAGCTTCTCCAAGTCGTGGAGAGCCTCGACAAAATGGGACAGAAGGCGGATGTCAGCAGTAAGGCCCTTGTGGCCCTTGGCCAGAAAATGCCGTTCCTGCGGAAAATAATGTCTGACACTTTCGGTGCGCAGACCGCTGACGAAATGGATAAATTGGGGCTAGAGGCGGAGGAACTGTTCACGGGGATTGAGCGGGGAATGAAGGCCCTGCCCACGTCGGTTCCTGACAAGATGGAGCGGGGCTTCATTGACAATTTCAAGCAGATGGGAGCCACGGTTATGGACATGGCAGGGAGTGAAGCTCTGGGGATCGGGTCAGTGATCCCAAATCGCAAACCATTGGGAGCAGAATCCCCCGCGGAGAAAGATGCCCGCCTCGCCCCTATCATCGCCCGCGCGGATGCCGCGGCTCTCGCCGATGCTGATAAAAAACTCGCCGCTGAAAACAAGATCCTCAAAACAAAGGAAGCCGCTGCCAAACTAGCAGCCGAGGAAGTCGCCCGGACCAAAGCCAGCGAATCCGCCAACCTCGCCGCCGAAACTGCCCGCGCCCGTGGCAAAGACAAACGCGCCGACAAGATCGAAAAAGCCTCCTTCCTCACAGAAGAAACCGACCGCCTCAAAGCCTCCGGTTATTCCGACAAGGAAGCCGCCAGCATGGCCTTAAAACGCCAGCAAAACAAAGAGGACGCCGAGCATTTCTCCAAAACCGGGCGGAGGAAAATCCGCGGGGGCAAAGCCGGTAATGAAGCCCACACCCTCGACAACGGTTTAGAAGGTTCCTCCGCCCTACTTCGAGACAAACACCGGGGCGAAAAGTCCGGGAGCAACATTGCAGGATTCGACGCAGCCATTCACCCCGAAGCCACCCGCGCCCGCGCCCGCGTTACCGCACTCAAAGCCCAACGCGACAACATGCCCGCCAAGACAGAGCAGACCTCCGCGCAGCTTTCCCGCAGTGACGAAATCTTACCCGAACTCCGCCTGTTAAACGAAACCCTCACCGCCGCCACTTTGGCCCTTCAAACCACACAGCAGGAGGTCTCGGGAATTGAGGGCAACCTCAGCGATTTGCGGGCCGATAAAGCGGG
>JANNVM010000842.1:0-3676 GCA_031414455.1 Verrucomicrobiota bacterium | reverse complement strand
CCACCCCGCCATAGCTTAATTGCTAGCCACTCTGGCCGGATTCCGGGGTCCACCTCAGTAATCGAGAATGCCGCGCCAATTGCTCTCATCGTTCGCGCCGCCGCGATGGCACTCGTCAATCACGATGAAATCGAAGAAGTCCGGCGGATATTCGCCAAAGTAGGGCGTGTTCTCCGGCCCGCTCATGAAGGTCTGGAAGATGGTAAAGAACAGGCTCCCGTTCTTCGGCACCTTGCCTTTCTTGCGGATGTCGGCGGGGGCGATGCGCACCAGGGCGTCCTCGGGGAAAGAAGAGAAGGCGTTGAACGCCTGGTTGGCCAGAATGTTCCGGTCGGCGAGGAACAGGATGCGCGGGCGGCGCGTCGGTTGGCCGCTCAAGTTCCAGCGGGCGTGAAACAGTTTCCAGGCGATCTGAAACGCGATGAACGTCTTGCCCGTGCCCGTGGCGAGTGTGAGCAGGATGCGCATGAGCCCGCCAGCGATGGCCTGCATCACCCGCTCCACGGCGATGTCCTGATAGTAGCGGCTCGGATGCGAACCGCCTTTGTCCTCGAATGGCACGGCGGCGAAGCGGTCGCGCCACGCATCCGCCTCGGCGAAGGTCATGGCCCAGAGTTCATCCGGCGTGGGGTAGGCGGCGATTTCGCCTTCCCGCCCCGTCTCCATGTCAATGGCGTAGATACCCTGACCGTTCGTGGCGTAGGCGTAGCGCACGGCCATCTTGCCCGCGTAATCCTTGGCCTGCGCCACACCTTCCGTGAGCGGCTTGTCCCACGCCTTGGCCTCGTTCACAGCCAGCTTGCGGTTGCGATAGACCAGCACGTAATCGGCGGTGAGCGCCTTGCCGCGTTTGCCGTGACCCTCGATGCGGCCCGGCGTGATGGGATATTCGCGCAGGATTTTGCTGCCCTCCACGAGGCCCCAGCCCGCCGCCTTCAGTGCGGGATCAATGTGCTCGGCTCTGGTCTCGGCTTCGTTCATGGCTTCTTCCTCCGGGGTTTCGGCGCGGGCTTCGGCAATTGCTTCACCGCCTGCTCAAAGGCCGCGTCCACCGGGCGCGGTTGCGCATCGGCCAGCTTGCGGTAGCGGTCATACTCCAACTCGGCTTTTGCCCTGGCCTGCTCGGCGGAAATCTTCCCCGCGTGTTCCAGCAGCTCGTGCTCCGAGAGCTTCAGGAATTCGTCCAGCTTCGTGATCCAATCCCGCATCGTCATCACCTTGCGTTGCAGCGCCCGCAGCTCGGCGAACTCGATGTAGGCGTTCACGATCCGGTTCAGCGTGCCGAGTTCCTCTGCATCGAGGTAATTCTTGGCGATGGATACATCCTCCTTGCGGATGATGCCGCCGGGCCGCGTCGTCTTCAGGCCCATGAACGGCTGGGCGGCATCTGCCCGCGCATGGATCACCTCCGCCGCCGTCTGACCGTGCGCCGCCCAGTGCATCTTGTTCTGCACCGTGGCGAAGAACTGCTGCGACAGGTCCGTGTTCGGCGCGTAGTCCACGCTCGTCGCGTAAATATCCAGCACCTTCTGGTAGAAGCGCCGTTCGGAAGAACGGATGTCGCGGATGCGCTCCAGTTGCTCGTCGAAATAATCCTTCTGCCCCTTGCCCGGCGGATTCTTCAACCGCTCGTCGTCCATGGTGAAACCCTTCACCAGATATTCCTGCAACCGCGCCGTCGCCCACTGGCGAAATTGCGTGCCCCGATGAGATTTTACGCGATAGCCGACGGCGATGATGGCTTCCAAATTGTAGTGCTCAATCTCCCGGATTACCTGCCGGCTGCCCTCGGATCGAACTATCCGGAATTTCCGGATGGTTGCCGCCGGGAACAATTCTCCTTCCGCAAAGATATTTTGCAGGTGCTCGTTGATGGTGCGGACATCTTTTTGGAACAGTTCCGCCAGCAACGCCTGCGTCATCCACACGGTTTCATCTTCAAACCGGCACTGGATGCGCGTGCGGCCATCCTCCGTCTGATAGAGGATGATGCTGGATTGCGGCTGGGCTTCGTTGCTCATGGCTGGCGCTCCGGGGAAATAAATACCCCAACGGGGTAACGCCATCCAGCCCAAGGTTGCCGAGGCCGCGAGGCTACCCTGGGGGGAACGTGGAAAAATGTCATCAACCCCAACGGGTTTGCAGCGGGCGGGCGGTGCGACGGTGATGCAACCCCGTTGGGGTTGGGGAAGCGCCAGCGGCGCGACATATTTGTAGAAACCCGGTCCAACCAGAACCCAAGCTCCGTCAGGAGCGGCATCGCCCGGATATGTCGCCCCTGACGGGGCTGGGTCATTTTAGGGTTCATGATCTACAAAGATGCCGCACCTACGGTGCTTCTAAAGTTCTCCGGTGAAGGCTTGGTGCAGCAGCGACTTCTTCAACGCCGCCAGCGCGGCGTGCTTCCGCTCGTAGAGGCGGGCGAGGCGTTGGGTTTCTTCCGTCAGGGCGTCGATCGCGGCGACAATTCTCCCCTGCTGTTCGAGTGGAGGAAATGGAATCATCACCTTTTGCAGTTCGTTCGAGTCAATCTTGAGCGTGCCGTGAGCCGCATTGCTCAAGACCGTGTCGCTCGAATTAATGCCGTCTCGAAGTGCGAACAGCAGATACCGCGGTAGCATGCTGGGTTTGGCGTGAATGCCGCGAATGTCCTGATTGAACGCGCAGGGAACGAGCAGTTCGGCAATCTGCGCTCCATGCGCCAGCCCCATGCCGCGAACAAGAATCAGCAGCGTTCCGGCTGACGCCATGCGCGTGGCAGACTCGTCAACTGCGGTCTGAGAAATGTGCAGTGCGGAATCGGAGAGTCGGGTGGATTTCATGTCGCGTCCCGAGACCCACGGTATCTCTCCCTGCCAGTAACTGCTGTTGCCCTTCGACGGCGTGCCGCCGCTGCTAAACGAGCAAAGTTCATCAAGCCGCTTCTCCACCCACCCCGGGCCGCGCTGGGTGAAGACGGATTGGAGGTGGTTTTCGAAGAGGGCGCGGGCGTTTTGGAGGTTCTTTTCGGCGTTGGCTTTGGCGGTGGCGAGGCCCTCAAACGCTTCGTCCAGCAGGCCGACGATCCGCTGCTGTTCGGCCAGAGGGGGGAGGACGACGGGAAACTCCGTGATGTCGCGCTGGTAGAGATGGGGCGTCGTCGCACCGTTGAGCCGAGACTGAACGATGTCTTGGAAGTATGGACTCGTCAGGCAGCGATAAAGATACTTTGGCAGAATCTGCTTCCCGCTTCGAATGAGCAGAAGGGATGAATTGATAGTAGCTCGGTCTGGTAGCTCACCGAGGATGCCGAGCTTCCCGATTCCCGCCCCGTCCTTGCAGATAAGGACATCATTCGGTTGGAGCATGATTTCTGGACTCTCAACGTATCGCTCTTCGCTGATGTGAAACGCGTCACGGAAGTCCACATAGTCGCCGTAGTTGAGTGAATGGACGGAAAGAAACAGAGGCCCTTCCTTTGTGTATTCCTTTGCAGTTAAGCCGCGCCAACCGATGCGACCTTTCAGCTCTGCCAACTCGCCGAGTTGTTTTGTCTGCCACCCCTTCTTCATAGCAGCGCCTTGATGTTGCCCAGCACTTCCGCGCTCTCGGCGTCCAGCGCGGCGATTTCGTCCATGATTTCCTGCGGGCTGCGGTGCGCGATTTCCTCGCCGCCGTTGGGGTTCTTCACGGACAA
>JANNVM010000841.1:0-1860 GCA_031414455.1 Verrucomicrobiota bacterium | reverse complement strand
GTAGTTCGCACTACTGTTGAAGCGAAGGCCGGTTCCGGACGTGCCGGTTTCGATCAACTCGAAGCTTTTTCCGTTCCACTGAATCCGGACGTGCGTCTCATCCGCGGATGCCGGAGGGTCATATCTCGGGTCAAAATACGGAGAGCCCGGTTTCAACATGCTGGCGGGAAACTGAAATTGCAGGCTGCGCACGACCGCCAGTTCGTCAGCGGACGAAGAGGCATCCGGTGCCGTGGGAAATTTCCAGCAGTTTTGTGAGTAGGAGTTGACCCCCCGGTTCAGGGCTTCGATGTGGTCATTTGCCAGGGCCCGTTCCGAAGCTTTGTGGATATTTGAATAGATGGGCATGGCTATCGCTGTGAGCACGGCGAGAATCGTGATCGTAACCAGCAGTTCCACGAGTGTCATCGCGGCACGTCCGGTAACGGAAGCAGCCCGTTTTCTGATAGCGGGAGGTGAGCAATGCATGGGAAGCCCGGGAAGGAAGATTAGTAGTTGATGGCGTCGGGGGTGCCTGTGCCGTTGTCCCGGGTGATGCCAACCCTCGCATCCGGTGAAGCCGGCATTTCGTAGGCGTAACCGCCAGGCTGGAAGGTGGCGAGGTCCGAGGGCGCATAAGCGAGATACCCCTTCACAAGGGCGTAGCGCTCTGTGCTGGACTTTCCGGCCCATGCAACGCCCGCATTCGCCCGGCCGTTGGCCTGAATAAACTGGCTGATGGAGTTGTTCAGGGCCTCGGCCCGCCCTATCGCGAAGTGTTCTTCCGCATCGCGGCGGGACTGCACGACGTTGGGAATGGCAATGAAAACGAGGATGCCGATGATGGCGACGGCGGCGAGTACCTCCACGAGGGAGAATCCAGCGCGGCGGGGAATGCGGAGAGTCTTGTTCATAATAAGTCCTGGTTGAGTGGTTGATCAGAGAAGCTGTACTTTAGGATAGGTGACGGAGACCGGATCCGTCGGAGCAGCCCAGTCCGGCAGCAGGAGGTATTTACCGACGTCGCGCATGGACTGGGTGCTCAGCTTGCCGGAGCTGTCTTCAAGAGCAAGGCTCGCACGGGTGGCTTCATCAAGGTAATTCTGGAACAGCCCATAGCGTGCGCTCACGGAGGTTGCCGCATTGTAGGAGGCCATGACCTGAGAAACGGTCCTGCCGCTTCCGGCTCCGCTTCCCACGCGGCCGACTTCATGATTCACCCAATGGTTCACCGCTTCCTGCACGACGGCGAGTTGCTGGCGGGCGACAATGTCGCGGGTGTCTTTCGCCGCATTGGAGAAATTGGAAATGGCCATCGCCGCGAGGATGCTGATGATGGCGACCACCAAAAGCATTTCTACAAGTGTGAAGGCCTTATTGAGGGATTTAGGCATCATGGGTTTAGTGTCTGGTTGGTTTTGGGAGGTTCGAGCGGAAAGCCGTGCGGGAATCGTCATCGCCATTTTATCAGCAGAAGTGTAAATTACAAGAAATTCCATAAAAATAATTAGTTGCAAGACTGCTTTTTTTGAAGTGAAAGCCTTCGGGGCATCTCAAGGGAGATTTGTTGCTCCGGCGGCTGCCCAACCGACTGCGCGGCGCTGTGGAGTAGGCTCAGAACTCCTGATGTCTGTGGCAATGGGATGAGCCTGCCGGATTCGACCCGGTTAGGGGTCAAAGCCATTAGCGAGGCGTCGCAGACGCCTCGTCTCGCCGCAGAAATGCCGCGACCCCTGCCGGGCATGCGCGTCAAGTTAAGGGCGTATGCCCTTTAACCACCGGCTTTTTCGGCTTGATGCGGCGTAGCACGAACGTGTTCCGGTCTTCCACCAGCCACTCCATCTCCTCGCCTTTCTCGATCAGCGCGGCCTCGGCCAGGGC
>JANNVM010000840.1:0-2189 GCA_031414455.1 Verrucomicrobiota bacterium | reverse complement strand
AATTGTTTCGGCCCGATCATGGCAAACGCTTTGGGCACTGGCTGAAGTTTTTCATCAAGCACGGTGACGGCAGTACCGGCGGAGGTCTGGCGCACGATGGGACGCAGGCCGCTTTTGCGGATGAGCGCGCGACTGGCTTTGCCGTTGCCGATGAACTCCACAATCCACACACCGCGCTTCCCGTTGAGTTCCGGAAGGGTGAATGTCTGCTTGGTGCGGAGGATGGGAGCGTCGGCATAGTCCAGCCTGCGCTCGTGGTTGGCAGTCAGACCGTCGAGGTCGAGACCGGTGTTCACCTCCTCGCCGGTGCGGTGGACGTTGGCGGTGTTGATCTCGTAAATGCGGACGAGCAGTGACGGCACATTCTTAAGCCAGACGTCGAGTGTCACCACCTCCTCCAGCAGCCACGATTGCGGCGAAGCGGGATCGAATTCGATATCCGTGCGGTCGCGCAGCTTCTGATAGGCCTCCGGTGGCAGCAGCGAAACCCAGCGCTGTGCCTCCTTCGCGCCGCTGAGTAGTTTGGCCTCCGCGAGCACGCTGCGGAGCCAGACATCGTTGACGAGCGGGGCGAGGGCGTCCCAGTTTTCCGCGGTGGTGAGGTAGCGAATCACCAGCCGGCGCACGAGCGGCTCGTCATCGCCGACGGGCGCGGTGCCGGTGAAGGCCGAGGGATCAAAGTCGAGCCGCACGGGGAACTTCCAGATATCCCGATCCTCTTTGTAGCGCGGATTGATGTAGGCGACGGGGCGCGGGAGTTTCAGATAGGCGAGCAGGCGCTTCTCGTCGAGCCGGTTCTGCTTTTCATCGAGCGCAAGGAGGTGATAGAGCAGGTTCGCCTTAAGCGGATTGGCGTTGGGATTCAGCGTCGCGGCGCAGGCCCAGAGGCGATCCAGCCACGCACGACGCACGGCGGGGTCGCGGTCGGCGTCTTCAAATTCCGTGGGCCGCATCCGCGTCAGGACGGCCGCGGTGAAGGTCTCGTTGTTGAGGATCGCGGGGCGGAGGTTTTGGAGTTCCGCGAGCTGATCGCTGGTGAGCAGCGTGTGAATGGGGAACTTCCCAAACGCGGCGTCCTTCTCCTCCAACTCGCGATGGATGATGCCGACCAGCCCCGGGAAGTCGGGGCGCTTGAGGCGCGTAAGCAGCGCGCGGATTTCCGTCAGTTTCCATTTCTCCACCGGCTGCGTGAGCCGGTAGAGGCCGGCATCGGTGAAGTTCTTGAGGTCGTCGGTACCGGCGAGGGCTTTCTGCTCAAACGCTGCGAGCGAGATCAGCGCCGGATCAAGGGTGGATGGCAACTCCGCGCGGGCTTCCTCCGTGTGACGCTGGTGATTGAATTCCAGCTTCAGCTTTTCGCGCAGCCAAGTGAGGGTGCCGGCGGGGTCTTTGTCGTAGCTGAGCAGCGCGGCGCGATTTTTCAAAAGTTCGCGGCGGCCATTGGGACCGGACGAGGCTTCCTCCCATTCCTTGAGCAGCGCGGCGGCATTATCGCGGTTACCTTGAGTCTGGTGGAAGAGCGCGTGATAGAAGTAGTAGTCATCCGTTCCGGGTATGAGTTCCGTGAGAACAGCGGCGCGGTCAGGAGCGAGGGCGTATTTTTCAAGGAAGGGAGTCTGAGCCCGGATCAAAGGGACGGATAAAACCGACACCGCTAACAGGAAGGAGAACAGAGAGGGACGGGACATGGCTGCGCCCAGTGTAGAACCCGGGCGCGCGCTGGCCAGCTTCAGGATGTAAAGAAGATGTCATGGCACGCGGACATCGAGCCAGGGAGAGCCGGCACTCTCCTCTGCACTGCCTCCCCCATCCCGCGCCTTACGCCACGACAGTCGCGGATCGTCCCTTCAATGCACAGCTCACCGTCTCAAGGAGCTGGATAAGCGTGTAGGGTTTATGGAGGAAGTAGAGCCCGTGTTTCTTGATGAGATCCACAAGCGACTGCTTCTCGCTGTAGCCGCTGGTAAGGAGCGCCCGGAGATCAGGGCGGGCAATGAAGAACTCCTCGAGCAGTTCCACTCCGGTGGTGTCAGGCAGCACGACATCGCTCATCACGAGGTCGAGTCTGTCCGCCTCCTGGGCAAACACCTGACGGGCCGAAGCGCCGCAGTCGGCGGTGAGGATGAAGTAACCGTGCTGGCGCAGGGCGGCGGACACGAAGGCGAGCACGCCCGGTTCATCTTCGATAA
>JANNVM010000839.1:0-3392 GCA_031414455.1 Verrucomicrobiota bacterium | reverse complement strand
CACGCTGCCATTCGCGAGCAGCCGGGCGATCCCTTTGCGCGACTGGCCGTTCACGGTCGTGAAGTCGCCGGCGATCAGAATCTTGCCATCCGCCTGCACCACCACGGTATTTACATTGGCGCCCACGCCGGCGACGCCGGTGGCCGCGCCGGTACCGGGATTGAAGGTGGCGGTGCCCTCCACGGTGCCGTTGGCAAGGAGCCGGGCGATCCCCTTGCGCGACTGGCCATTGATACTGGTGAATTGGCCACCGAGCAGGATTTTCCCGTCCGCCTGCACCGTCACACAGTTCACCGCATAATTGTCGTAGGTCTGACCGCTCACTCCGGTGCCGGGATTGAAGGTGGCGGTGCTCTCCACCGTGCCGTTCGCATTGAGCCGGGCGATGTGTTTGCGTGGCTGGCCATTTACCGTGGTGAAAATGCCCCCGATGATAATTTTTCCGTCCGCTTGCACCGCCGCCACGGTCGTTTGGCTCACGCCGGTGCCGGGATTGAAGGTGACCGTGGTTTCTACGGTGCCGTCGGCCTGGAGCCGGGCAATACTGTTGCGACTCTGGCCATTCACGGCTGAAAAACTGCCGGCGAGCACGATTTTCCCGTCCGGCTGCACGGCAGTCGCAGTGACGTAGTTGCCGGTCACATCGGGAGCGAATGTCAGATCGAGGCTGCCGGCCGTCTGAGCATGGAGTGTGGGAACGGCGAGAGCGAGCACCAGCGCGCCGCGGAGACGGGCGCGCCGCGTGTGGAAGGGTATCAGCGAGCGGACCGGCCGGACTGGCGTGGCTGGGGAATGGAGTTGAGTTTTCATTTGGATTCTTTGCGTGTTCACTGTGTGTTAGTCAAAAAATAGAGTTAGGGAGCCGGAGGCATGTTCAGGAGGGCTGCGGCTTCTTTGAAAGCCAGCCAGAGGATGAGATCGTCGTGGTTGGATTGGTTAGCGAGCGGTTTTTTCCCGTCGGCGGGCAGAGGTTTCATCGTCGCCTCCGTGGCGGTGAAGAGTTCGCGGGCCTCGGCTGGCCTGCCTTGTTTGAAAAGGCTCATGGCGCGGTAGAAGCCGGTGTTGCCTTCGATGCTGGCAGGGGTGGTCTCGCCGGGAATGGATGACGCGATTCGCGCGGCG
Source organism: Verrucomicrobiota bacterium (assembly GCA_031414455.1). Lineage (GTDB taxonomy): Bacteria > Verrucomicrobiota > Verrucomicrobiia > Verrucomicrobiales > V1-33 > V1-33. The sequence continues at coordinate 2,270 of JANNVM010000839.1, read as the reverse complement.
GCAGCCATGGCTTCATCGGCGGCGGGGTAGTGACCGCTGCGGTATTCGGCCATGCCAAGATCCATTTGATACCACGGCAGCGCGGGGTCGTTTTTCCCGAGTTCCACGGCGCGCCGGGCGAGCGTGAGGGCGGCTTCCCGCGTGGCGGCATCTTCGGTGGGGCGCAGGGAGGCGACCTTGGCGACGCGGTCGGCGACCTCGGCATTGTCGGTGTTGGCGGCCCACTTGAGCATGCGCTGGCAGGTGGCGGCATATTCGGCGTCCTGTCCGAGCCATACCTGCAGGGCTGCGACTTTCAGGGCCAGAATGGTGTCATCCGGTTTCAGGGTGGACGATTCCGCCAGCAATGGGAGCGCCTCGGCGGTGCGGCCCGCCGCCAGATAGGAATCCGCCAGTTGGCCCATCACCCAGAAGTTGTCCGGGTGCTCCGGGCCGTTGACCTTACGGCGGAGCCGCAGTGCCTCCTCGCGCAACTTGAGCGCCTCGTCCTTGCGTCCGGCTTTTCCGTAAAGCTCGCCCATTCTTTCCAGCGCGACCATTAGGTAGAGGTGTTCCGGTGGGAGCACGCGGCGCTTGATCGCCAGCGATTGTTCCAAAAGAGCGATGGCCTCGTCCAGACGGCCGGCGGCCCCGAGGGAGATCGCAAGGTTGGTCATCGCGCCGAGCGTCTCGATGTGCTCTGGCCCAAGCACTTTGCGGCAGAGCGGCAGCACCTCTTCCCTCAATTTGAGCGCCTCGTCCCTGCGACCGGCGTTGTGGTAGGAAGCGGCCAGGCTTTGCATTACCTCAAGTGTGTCGGAGTGCTCCGGGCCGTTGACCTTGCGACTGAGCGCCAGCCCTTCTTCGCCAAACGTGATCGCCTCCTCCCGGCGTCCGGCCTTTTCGTAAAGATTGGCCAGACCTCCCAGTGCGACCGACAGGTAGCGATGTTCCGGCGGGAGCACGCGGCGCTTGATCGTCAGCGATTGCTCCAGCAGCGCGATGGCCTCGTCCAAACGCCCGGCGTTCGCGAGGGAACTCGCGAGATTGGTCATCGCCGAAAGCGTCTCCGGATGCTCGGGGCCGCGTACTTTGCGGCTGAGCGGCAGCAATTCTTCGCGCAGCTTGAGCGCCTCGTTGTTGCGATCCGCGTCGCTGTAGGAACTCGCGAGGCTGGCCATGGCCGAGAGCGTCTCGGGATGCTCCGGGCCGAGCGCCTTTCGCCGGAGCGGCAGCAGTTCCTCGCGCAGCTTCAACGCCTCGTCCTTGCGGTCCGCGTCCTCGTAAAAGATGGCCAGGTTGTTCAACGCAATCAACGTGTCGTGATGCTCCGGGCCGTTGACCTTGCGGCTCAGCGAGAGGACCTCTTCAAGCAGATGGACGGCCGCGTCGTGGCGATTCGCGGCCTCGTAGGAAGCCGACATGTTGATCATCGCGTGGAGCGTGTCGGGGTGTTCGGGGCCGTTTTCCCTTTTCAAGAACGCCAGCACCTGTTCCCGCATCGCCATCGCCTCGTCCCGGCGACCGGTTTCAAAGTAGTAAGCTGCCAGGTTGCCCATCGCGGAGAACGTGCGGGAGTGCCCGGGGCCAAGGACCTTGCGGGTGAGCGCAAGCACTTCCTCCTGCCGCTTGACGACCTCATCCGGGGGAGCCGATTCGTCAGCGAAGATCGCCAGGTTGTGCATCGCGAGGATCGTCTCGGGATGCTCGGGGCCGTAAACTTCGCGGCTGAGGGTCAGCAATTCCTTCGCCAGCTTGAAGGCCTCGTCCCGGCGCCCGGCACTACGGTAGGAAATCGACAGGACGTTCATCGCATCGAGCGAATCCGGATGTTTCGGGCCGAAGGCGTTAAGGTAGTAATCATGGGCTTTCTCCAGGAGCGGGATGGCCTGGCGGTAGAGGCCGAGGCCGTCGTAGGTCCCACCGAGCACCGACTGCAGCTGAGCCCGCTGTGCGGGCTGGCCGGCAAGGTCTGTTTCCATGTCGCTCGCCGCCTTGTCGAGCAACTCCACCACTTTGATCGTGCGGCCGTCACGCGCCGGGTCGGGGCTTTGGAAGACCTTGCTGAGGAATTTTGAGATGTCCTCTGCGTTCCTGCGCGCCAGATCCTTCGCGTCGCGCTCGGCGGCGATTTCGGCGACGCGATCAAAGGCGAGCTTCTCGGCATTCCTCGCGCGGATTGCCTGCCATGTGCTTACGGCGGTGGCGAACACCAACACTGCGGCAACGCCCGCCGCCACGCGCAGCACCGCCTTATTGCGGCGGGCGAACTTGCGGAACTTGTAGCCGGC
>JANNVM010000838.1:0-3976 GCA_031414455.1 Verrucomicrobiota bacterium | reverse complement strand
CCGCCTTCATTTACCCTGAACGGCAGGGGTGTTTACTTCAACCCCCATCCCGACCGGGCATTCCGATTCAATCGGCCTGTAACGGCTTTCGGGATTTCGATTGTATGGTCGGCCGTTCACAACCCGAATGGCGTGTCTCTGACTGCGTACGACAGCCTGGATGCGGTTATTGGTACCGTGACTGCGCGCGTGGCCGACGCCACCTCCGGGGTTTTGGGAAATGTTGAGGGCTTTCTAGGATTGACGAGTTCTGTTCCGATTCACAGCGTGAGCTTCGGCGGATTGGAGGGCTCCGTCTGGTATGATAACGCGGCGTGGCAATATGAAGGAGCACCCTGCCCAGTGGTGTCAGTCGAACAACCGGCGGGCACAACTCTCGTGAACGGGAGTGCTACACCGGTGAGTTTCGGCTCAGTGCTCACTGGAAGCACCAGCAGTTTAAGTTTTACGCTGCGAAATGTTGGGACCGTAGATTTGACCGGTCTTGCCGTGACGCAGAAAGCGACTGGGGTTCCCGGAGAATATATTGTGGGAGCACTTGGCGTGAGCAATTTAGTCCCTGGCAGCAATACGAATTTCTCCGTGGACTTTTCCCCGACTGCTTCAGGTGCACGGCCAGCAGTATTGTTGATACAGAGTAACGGAGGACTGAGGCAGTTCGAATTGAATGTGACGGGAATCGGCTTGGCGCCTGAGATTGTTGTCGAGCAACCTGCCGGTGTAGGTTTGATTGACGAAGCGGCAGCGCCGGTCCTTTTTGATTCCACCTACGTAGGAACCACGGTCAGCAGAACCCTTACAATAAGAAACGCTGGCACGCTCGATTTGACAGGGCTCACAGTCACACTGGCGGACACCGGCAACACGAATGAATTCAGCATTCAACCCCCAGCTGTTGCGACGCTGTCATCTGGTGCAGCGATGACATTCACTGTGGGTTTTTCACCGTCGGCACCGGGCGTTCGGACGAGTGTGTTGAAGATAGCAAGCAATGATTCAGATGAGAACCCGTTCGAGATCAATCTGGCCGGCACCGGGTTATATTCAGAGATTGCGGTCGAGCAGCCGGCAGGGACCGGTCTGACGGATGGCGCAGCCACGGTTGGTTTTGGCAGTGTCAGCGTGGGGTCCAGTGCGCCCCTCGCGTTCACAATCAGAAATAGCGGGACGGTCCCGCTGACCGGCCTGGCTGTCACCAAAGATGGCGCTGAGGCCGGCGACTTTTCCATTGGATCACTCGCGAGCACGGAACTTGCGGCCGGTTCCAGCCACACGTTCACCGTGACGTTCCTCCCCACTGCCCCCGGCACGCGAACGGCGGCCATTCGCATCGCGAGCAACGATGCCGACGAGAATCCCTTCGATATTCAGGTCACCGGAACTGGGCTTGCTCCCGAAATTGCGGTCGAACAGCCGGCGGGTACTGGTCTAACGGATGGGGCGGACACGGTTGATTTCGGCACGGTGAACCTGCCTGGGAATGCAGCACGAACCTTCACCATTCGCAACAATGTCACTATCACATTGACAGGTCTCTCCGTCAGCAAGGCCGGAACCCATTCCGCAGACTTTGCCGTGAGTTTGATCGGCAGCAGCAGCCTTGCGGCGGGCGCGACGAGGACGTTCACGGTGACGTTCACGCCTGCCGCCACGGGCACGCGCACGGCGGTCATTCGCATCGCCAGCAATGACGCCGATGAGAATCCCTTCGACATCAATCTCACAGGCACCGGGAGGCTCGCGCCGGAGATTGTCGTCCAACAGCCTGCCGGGACGGGACTCACTGATGGAAGTGCAGTGCCCGTGGATTTTGGCAGTGTGACCGCCGGGTCGAGTGTGGGCCGTACCTTCACGATCAGGAATACGGGCACGGTGGATTTGACGGGGATCGTGGTGACGGTGGCGGGCGATGCGGCGGGGGATTATTCGGTGTGGGATCTAGGGGCGGTGCAGTTGGCCCCAGGGACGGCGACGACGTTTTCGATATTCTTTTCGCCCGGTGGTCCGGGGGCGCGCACGGCGACGCTTCTTATTGCGAGTAACGATGAGGATGAGAATCCGTTTGAGATCAACCTAACAGGGACGCGGGCGACGCCGCAGTTGGATGCGTGGCGGCAGACTTACTTTGGCTCGACGGCGAACAGCGGGGCCGGGGCTGATCTGAGCGACGCGGATCGCGACGGGGTGTTGAACCTGATGGAGTTTGCGACCGGCAGCGGGCCGTGGACGCTCAATATTCAGCCGGGGGAATTTGTTAAGAACGGGAGCAGTCTGGAATTCACCTGGCCGCGGCGGAAGGCGGCGCTGGCGGAGATTTCGTATGCGGTGGAGTGGAGCGAATCGCTGGCCGGGCCGTGGGGTGTGGCGGGGGTGAGCACGGCGCTCTTCACCGATGGGAGCGTGATGCAGGTGATGAAGTCCACGTTGCCGGCCGGCGGCAGCGGGCGGCGGTTCCTGCGGCTGCGGGTGGTGCGGCTGTGAGGGGAGAGCAGGTGTATCCGGGCGGAGATTGACAATTGGGGCTGAGGGCGCAGTTTGCGGGCATGACAGCAACTATTTCCGTGCCTGCCTCGTGGATCGAATCCATCGGCGACTTTCGCCTGCCGTCGCAGACGGATCGTCACCTGCAAACCTTGATGGACCGAAACAACGAGGGCCTGCTGCACCCGTCGGAGAAGGATGAACTGGCGGCGCTGGCGGCATTGAGCGAGGAGATCTCGCTGCTGCGGGCGGAGGCCCTGCATCTGCTCGGCAAACGCCCCGCATGAATATTCCCGCCGCTCTTGCCGCCCTGGTCAGGCAGCGCGCCGGCGGTCGCTGCGAGTATTGCGGCATGTGCCAGTCGCTCCAGGGGGCGACGTTTCATATCGAGCATATCACCCCGCGCACCTGCGGAGGCGTGACTGGCGCTGAGAATCTGGCTCTCGCCTGTCCGGGCTGCAATCTGCACAAGTCAGACCGCTCCCATGTGCCGGACACTGAAACCGGAATGCCGTGTGCGCTCTACCATCCGCGAAGAGATGTGTGGGAATTCCACTTCCGCTGGGAGGGCACGATGCTCATTGGTCTCACCTCCACCGGACGCGCCACCATCGCGGCACTGGACATGAACCATCCCCGGCGGCAACGCGTGCGGCAGGCGGAATCGGTGTTTGGGTTGTTTCCACCGCCTGCCCGGGAGTAGTTGGATGCGTGGCGGCAGACCAGCGGGGCCGGGGCCGACCTGAGCGACCCGGATCGCGACGGGGTGGTGAATCTGATGGAGTTTGCGACGGGCAGCGGGCCGTGGACGGTCAATGTACAGCCGGGGGAACTCGTAAAGAACGGGAGCAGTCTGGAATTCACCTGGCCGCGGCGGAAGGCGGCGCTGGCGGAGATTTCGTATGCCGTGGAGTGGAGCGAATCGACGGCCGGCCCGTGGAGTGAGGCGGGAGTGAGCACGGGCGTCCTGACAGACGGCAGTGTGATGCAGGAGATGAAGTCCATCATTCCCGCAGGCAGTGGAGGGAAGCGGTTCGTGCAGCTGCGGGTGACGCGCCTGTGATCGGGCACGGCAAATCAGTAATCGCGCGGCAAAACAGTTGTTGCGGCTCCGCCGCAGCGGAGGAAAAGTTCTCGCTATGTCTGCGAATCATTTGCTCCAGCGCATCACGCTTGATCCCGCCGTGTGTCATGGGAAACCCTGCATCCGCGGAAAGCGCTATCCTGTCGAGTCCATGCTCGAATACCTTGCGGGCGGCGACAGCGTGGAAGCTCTGCTGGCCGAGTTTCCCGACCTTGAGCGCGATGATGTGCTGGCCTGCCTTGAATTTGCCCGCTGTGCGCTCAGCATGCGCAGTCAGCACCTCGTGATGGCATGAAGTTTCTGGTGGATGCCCATCTGCCTCCTGGCCTGTGCAGCCTGCTGACCACGGGGCCGCTGTGGAGGAGGCGGTGGTTTGTTGTGTTCGCCAGGATTCGTCAGGGCGCGGTCAGC
>JANNVM010000837.1:0-4861 GCA_031414455.1 Verrucomicrobiota bacterium | reverse complement strand
CCGGGATACGCTTCACGGCCTGACGGGCGCTTCAGAATGAGGGACACCTGACGGTAGGCGACGGCTTGCTTGGAAAGGTCATCAAACACGATGAGCGCGTCCTGACCCTGGTCCATGAACCACTCAGCGATGGAACAGCCGGAGTAAGGCGCGAGATACTGCGCGACGGCGGAATCGGAAGCGGAGGCGCTAACAACCACGGTATATTCCATCGCGCCGGCCTCTTCGAGTGTGCGGACAACGCGGGCGACGTTCGACTGTTTCTGGCCGATGGCGACGTAGATGCAGTAAAGCGGTTTGTGACCCTGCAGTTTGCCGGATTCTGCGGCCTTGTTTTGCTTTGCCTGGGAAATGATGGTGTCCACGGCGATGGTCGTTTTACCGGTGGAACGGTCGCCGATGATTAACTCGCGCTGGCCGCGGCCAATGGGGATCATGGCGTCAATGGACATGATCCCGGTCTGGACGGGAACAGAAACCGACTTTCGGGTGATGATGCCGGGGGCGAGTTTCTCGACCGGATACTGAGCATCAGCTGCGATCGGTCCTTTGCCGTCGATCGGCTCACCGAGTGTGTTGACCACCCGGCCCAGCATGGCTTTGCCGACGGGAACACTGAGGAGACGGCCTGTGGTTTTCACCTGGTCGCCGGCCTTGATGCCCGCGCCGCTCCCGAGCAACACGCAGCCGACTTCGGTTTCTTCAAGGTTGAGCGCGAGACCGAAGACGCCGCCGGGGAATTCAATCATCTCATTGAGCATGACGTCGGAGAGGCCCTCCACTTTGGCCGCGCCATCACCGATTTCACGGACGATGCCGACGTTCGATCGGGTGGCCGCAGTCTTGATGCCGGCGATTTGGGATTCGAGTTCCTGGAGGATGTTGCTCATGAGTTCTGGGAAAGTAAAAAGTGGGTAATGAAACGGGTAATTTAGGCGAGGAGGGCGTCGCGGAGGGCATCAAGACGGGCTTTGACACTGCCGTCCCAGACGGTGGAACCTAGCGAAACGCGCAGGCCTCCAATGAGTTCAGGCATGGTCTTGAATTCGGAGGTGATATCGCCGTGCTGTTTCTTGAGCTTGCTGGCGATGCTGCGGCGCTCGTTGCCGTCCAGCTCCACTGCACTCTCAATGATGGCGTGACGCTTCTGCACTTCGAGGCGCAGCATCCGCTGATACCCGGCGAGGATGCCGAGGTAATGCCGGGGCTTCTCCTTGATGATTTTAGCCACAATATTCTTCGCCGCGTCTTCATTCACGCCACCGTCACGGGTCGTGAGGCGAATGAGTTGACGCGCAGTGCGGAGGGCTTCTTTGTGGATCTTCATGAGTCTGCCGAAAAGGCGGATCAGTTGTTGGAAATCTGAGCCAGGGCTTCCTTGTTGAGACGGGCCTGGTCTTCTTCGTTGAGAGCTTTGCCGGAGATGCGCGACGTAGCGTCGAGCACGAGGCGGCCAAAATCGCGTTTCAGGTCGCCCATGACCCGGGCACGCTCCAGTTCAGAGGCTTCGCGGGCTTTGGCAATGATGCCCGCGGCTTCGGCCACGGCCTTCTGACGCTCCGCTTCGCCAACAGTGAGGGCCGCATCCCGGGCCTCCTTGACCATGCGTTCAGCGGAGCTGTTGGCCTTCTGCAAGGCAGCGGCTGCCTGCGCTTCTGAAGTTGCGAGGTTCTCCCTGATTTGCTTCAGCTTTTCTTCACCATCGGTAATGCGGCGGCGGCGTTCTTCCAGCAAGTCCGTCACCGGGCCAAAGGCATACTTCTTCAGCACAAGATAAATGATGCCGAAAATGATAACCTGAGCAACGAGCTTGGGGCCATCGATGCCGAATTGTTTGAGGATTTCACCCATGGGAGTGGAGGAGCTGGAGAAGGAAAGGAATGCGGACAGAGAGAAAGGGAAAACCGGCAGCCGGCCGCGCCGCCGCCGGTTTTCCGAAACGGGCTTAGCGGCCCTGGAACGCGAGAACCAGAGCGTAAATGGCGATGGCTTCAGCGAGCGCCATTCCGATGATGGAAATAACGAGGATATTGCCGAAGGCACCGGGATTGCGGCCCACGGCCTGGGCGGCTCCAAAGCCGACGAGTCCGATACCGATACCAGCTCCCGCTCCGGCAACGCCGAGGGTGAAGGAACCGTTGGTGGCACCCGCACGGAGGGCGTCGAGGTTTTGAGTGACAGCTTCAGCGCCGTCGGCGAGCATGGAAATGATGTCCATCATGGCAGTGTTGTTCTATTGGTGGTTGTGTTGTTTGTTGCGTGCCGTCGCCCACTGACTCGCATGGTCACGGCGGCGAAAGGGAAATCAATGTGCGTGCTCTTCGTCGTGCGTCGTCGAGAGCTTGATATAGACGACGTTCAGCAGGGCGAAAACCATGCCCTGAAGCACGCCGACCAGAATCTCGAGGAAGTAGAAGGGAAGCTGAAACAGGACGACGGAGAGGAACTTCAGGATTCCCGTCAGGCCAAAGGTTGCTCCCAGATTGCCCATCACGTGGAGCAGGTTTTCTCCAGCGAAAACGTTCCCGTAAAGTCGCAGCGAGAGCGCCACCGGACGGACGCCGATGGAGACGATTTCAATCAGGCCGACAAGGATAAAGATCGGGAAAAGTCCCCACTTCATCAAACCCTTCAGGCCGCCCTTGGGACCAAAAGTGTGAACAACGAAGCCCCAGGGGCCTATCTCTTTAATGGTGATGAAAAACCAAAGCACGAAGGTCGCGAGAGCCATTCCAATCGTGAGGTTCATGTCCGCCATGGCCGGGCGAAGGATCGGGGTCTCGATATGACTCGCGGACCATCCTTCCTGATGCGCATTAAATCCAACCGTGCCAATGCCCGGCAGCAAGCCGCACCAGTTGGCGACGGTAACATAGATAAAAATGGTGGCGAGGAGCGGAAAGGCCTGCTTGCCGACCTTGGGACCAAGAATCTTCTCCACCTGGCTGTAAAGAAACTCTACGATAAACTCGACAGCGTTCTGCATCCTGCCGGGCACCATCTGGGGATTTTTCATCGCGCCACGGACAAACCAGAGGATCAGTCCCGTGACCAGTGCCGCCACAAAGAGCGAGTTCGTCAGGAAGGAGAGAAACCCGGTCTGGTCGAAAAGAGGCAGCGCCTTCTGGTCAACCGCCGGCCCGCCGCCCTCGTTGGCAGAGGCGACAAAGGCGGGAAGAAGAGTGAGCAAAGTGACAAGGCTGCGCGACATGGCAGGGGGAGGGTGCGACGAAAAACGCGAAGTCTGGAGGAAAATCCATGACCTGTTTCCGTGGGCGTGCCGCGGTTTTAGGCGAACGCCTCCGGGCGCGCAAGACGAATTTGTGAAATATTTCACAAGCGCCTGGAATCCGCCTGTAATCAGGGCCGGAAGCGGGCGCTTCACTCGCTGCCTTTGGCGTGCTCCTGATGCATTTGGAGCCGGTGAGTGACGTCGAGCACCTGTGACACCCCGGTGGCGATCTTCAACATTGGTCTGCTGCTTTGCCATTTTCTCCGCTGTGACTATACTCACGCTCATGTTGACACGCCGCTCACTCCTCACCCTCGCCGCCGCGGGCCTTGCGATGCCGCGCGCCACGTTCGCCGGCATTGATCACCTGCCGCTGAATGTTGCATTCAGAGGAACCGACCGATTCAAGGCCGTGGTCGCCAAAGCGGTCGCCGGCAACTGGCGGGCCCTGCCCATCGGGACGCGCATGGGACGCATCGCGCGGGAGTTCATCGGCGTGCCGTATGTCGGCTTCACGCTGGAGATTCACGACCACATCGAGTGTCCGTCGTGCAACTGTAACGGACTCGACTGCTGGACCTTCTTCGAAACCGTCCTCGGCATCGCGCGGATGCTGGAGCGCCCGCAGCAGACTTATCAGCCGCAGCAGCTTCTCCAGGAAATCCAGTGGACGCGCTACCGGGCGGGACGCTGCACCGGCGGCTACCTTGAGCGCATTCATTTTCTCAACGAGTGGTTCATGGACAACGCGGCGCGCGGCAATGTGCGCGAAATCACCCGCACGCTGGGCGGCGCACAGCGGCTCACCGGACGCGAAAGCCGCGAGATGACAATTCTCTGGAAAAGCTATCGCTACCTCCGCAACAACCCCGGCCTGCTCCCGCAGATGGCGAAAATCGAAGCCGCTGTTACTGCGTTGCCTGTCTATTACATCCCCAAGTCCAAAGTCGCGGCCATCGAAGGCAAACTCGCCGAGGGTGACATCGCGGGCATCGTCACCAAATACCAGGGCGGCGTATGCAGTCACGTCGGTCTCATCGTGCGCGACAGTCAGGGCCGGGCGCTCTTCTGCCACGCCTCGAAGAATCACAAAAAGGTCGCCATCGAGGGCACGATATCGTCCTATCTGAACACCTACGGCAGTCATGCCGGGCTCATGATCGCGCGACCGCTTCCCGTCAGCAGCGAGGTGCGCGACAACGCCGTTTATCAGCGAAATCTCGCCTCGCTGCGGAGAGCCTGAGGCCGGCGAAAAACGGACACTGACATTGACGTCCGCCGCGACTGCTCTACGCTCGAGCCAGACACCGCGATCCTCTGAGCACACACGCAGACCATGGTCCTGAATTGAAATGCCCGCGCTGCACGCAAAACGTCGCGCCGGGCGGGGACTGCTGCCTCCACTGCGGATACTCGCTGGCGGTGACAGATGAAGTCTTCGGATCCGATGATGTGTTAATTGAGCGCGTGACCGATGCCGCGGGAGTGCTCAGTGAAAGCGATATTGAACGCATCGAACTGAAGCTGGTGCAGTTCGAAACTGTCTTTCCGCAACTTTTCGCCATTGTTTATTGCGGAGCCCTGCCGCCGCAGACCAGCCTGCGGCAGTTCGGCTTCTGGCTGCTGAAC
>JANNVM010000836.1:0-5008 GCA_031414455.1 Verrucomicrobiota bacterium | reverse complement strand
ACCAGGGCTCGGACCACGAGCGACAAGTCCGCATCCTCTCTAACAAAGACTGCGTCGCAGCCCGACAACTCAACGACCGCCGGGATCGCGTGGGTCGCGAGCGAGGCCAGCACCTTGCAGCCGGTGGTGAATGATCCCGTGAAGATGAGTTTGTGACAGCCGCCGTCTGCGAGTTCCGCGCCGGCGGCGACCGTGTCCGGGAGCACTGTCAGCAGTCCGTCGGGGAGCCCGGCTTTTGTGAGGAGATTTTGCAATGCCTGCGCTGCCATGGAGCCGCCGCCACCGGGTTTGAGCAGGACAGCATTTCCCGCCGCCAGTGCCTGCACCGTCTGCACGCCGGCGAGAAGCAGAGGATAATTCGAAGCCCCGATGATCCCGATGGTCCCGTACGGCTCGCGCCGGGCGGTGGCTTTGACCCGACCCAGCCACATTGGCCGGCCGCGGATGCCGGAATGCCGGTCTTTCAGCAGGCGGACGCCCTCGCGCTCCAGAAAGCGGATTGCCGCTGCCAGCGGGAGGATTTCGGACAGGATGACCTCGCGCCGGTTGTGCCCGGGGACGGCGATTTTATCCGCCAGGGCTCCGGCACTTTCCACCATCAGGTGCCGCAGCCTTCGCAACACCTTCAGCCGTTCGCTAACAGATCTTGCGGCCCACGCAGCCTGCTCCGGGCCGCCGCCGGTGCGGCCAGCCACAGGGCTCCGCGAGCCGGGCGGGGCGCTCATGACCCGGCCAGAGTTGGGGACTCGCTGGCAGCCATGTTTGTCGGCTCCGGGCGGCGTCCGGCGGACTGAAATTCATGGGAACGGGGCACCATCCGGCTGGTGTCGGCTCCCAGTTCCTCACAAATCAGACGCGAGGTGATCCTCGCCCCTTCGTAGATCACCGGCAGCCCGCTCCCGGGGTGTGTCCCGCCGCCGACCAGATAGAGGCCGTCCACATCCTCAAAACGGTTCCGCGGCCGGAGGTGGAGCATCTGATCGAGCGAGTGCGACAGGTTGAAGGTGGCCCCCCGCGCGATTTGATAACCATGCTCCCATTGATCGGGAGTGATCACGTGCTCGGACCGGATGCGTTCGGCCAGGCCTTTGAATCCGGCGGCCTCGGCGCGCTGCAGCAGCTTTTTCCGGAAAGCTGGAGCCTCGCGCTGCCAGTCCACTTTCTCCGAACGATGCGGCACCGGTGCCAGTAAATAGAGAGCGCTGTGGCCCTTCGGCGCGAGCGACGGATCAGTCACCGAGGCGTTCTGCACGTAGAATGAAGGGTCATCCGGGACGACGCGATCCAGTTCGATCTGATCGAGATTTCGCTCATAATCCTTTGAGATTTGGATGGTGTGGTGCGCGGCATCCGGCCATGATCCTTCCGCACCGAGGTACATCATGAAGGTGGAACAGGAGTATTTTTTCTTCGCCAGTTTCTTGTCAGTCCAGCGGCGGCGCAGGTGGTCGGGAACCAGTTTGGAAATCCCGTTGGCGAAGTCCGCATTCATCACCACGGCATCGGCCCGGTGCTCGCCGGCAGCCGTGACCACCCCGGCGGCGCGGCGTCCGTCAAAGAGAATGCGTTCCACAGGGGTATCGGTCAGGATTTCCACGCCCATGCGCTCCGCCACCCGGGCCATGGCGTTGCTCACCGCTCCACAGCCGCCATGCGGATGCCAGACGCCATGCTCGTATTCGATGAAGCTTAGAATGCTGAACAGGCTGGGGCACCGGAAAGGCGACATCCCAAGATACTTCGACTGGAAACTGAAAGTCAGGCGGACCCGCGGATCACTGAAAAAGCGGCGCAGATAGTTGTCCACTGACTGGAAGGGATTCAAACTCGGCAGCGCCTCCAGCAGTTGACGATTGAGCAGGCTGGTCCAACTGAGAAAGGGCATCTCAAGGGCGGTCGAAAACTTCCCGAGTTTTTTCCGGTTGTCGGTTAGGAACCGGCGGAACCCACCCGCATCCGCCGGACAGATGGCCGCGATCTGGCGTTCCATCTCCGCGATGTCAGGCGTCGCATCAATTTGGCCGCCAGCGGCGAACTGCACGCGATACTGTGGGTCGAGGCGGGTCATTTCGACCTCCGCCTGCAGGGAGGTTCCGCCGGCCTGCAGAATCTCATCAAGGATCCGTGGATACAGAAAAAACGTCGGGCCGAGATCGAACGTAAAGCCGTTGTTTGTGAGCGTGGACGTTCGCCCTCCCACGACGGGCAATCGTTCGAGGACCCGAACCTTGAGTCCGGCACCGGCAAGGAGAATGGCGGAGGCAAGGCCTCCGGGTCCTGCACCGATGATAATAACTTTTTTGGTCATCGCGCTACTCGGTGAGTGAATCAAATGCGCGTCCGGATGCCACAGGCCCGCAATGCACACCAGCCGCGGAGGGCCTCAAAACCCACGAAAATCGCGGCTCCGGCGAACAAAATTCCTCCCGGCAATGAGCTTGCCCAGATCAGCCACGATCCGATCGCAAGCAGGGTGGAGGCGGCAGCGCGCACGAGGCGACCAGCGGGCGATAAGTTTGGCGAAAAGAAAGACATTTTGATCAGTGATCGGGACAACACTTTAAGAACGCCCATGGTGGACGCAAGGACGCTAATCTCCTATAGAATCGCTGCCTTTAAGGACGATTCCCATACCGCGGCATGGCTTTCAGAGATCATCCGCTGCGCGCACGGTCGTGAGAGATCCCATGGTTTGGCGCGGACGGGATAGCTTCGCTGGTCGCGGCAGTTCCAATTCATCCGGACGATAGCGTTTCAATGAGTCTTCGCTGTTCCAAGCGGGTGGAAGAGTTAAGGAGATGCCGGCGGTGACAGTCACCCGACTGAGGTGGACCAGTGCCGAAAACGTATTCGTGCGTATTGCTGAGTCCGTCGCCGTCAGAATCGGCGTCCGGGCCGGCGATGGCGGGATCCGCAGCCTCAGCCGCCGTGAACCGGGCCGTCACCCGGTTGCTGACAGGTAAAGGGCTGGCTGCCGTCCGGAGTGACTCTGCAAGGAACTGGAATCGAGACGCCCCGCCGGGCCCGCCGCCTCCATCGTCCTCATCCATTCTCTCCCCGGATCCCTTAATGTGAGGATTCCCGATTTTGTCATTCGTCATTTCTGAGCCCTGCTCAGAACGTCTGCACCACCAGCCCGCTGCGCAGCTTGGGTTCGAACCATGTGCTCTTCGGAGGCATGATTTGGCCGGCGTCGGCGATGGCCATGAGTTGTGCCACGGTGGTCGGATACATGCTGAAGGCGACGGCGGCGCTGCCGCTGTCCACGCGCTTTTCCAGTTCCGCCGTGCCGCGAATGCCGCCGATAAAGGCGATACGCTCGCTGGTTCGAGGGTCGTCAATTCCCAGGAGCGGGCTGAGAATGCGGTTTTGCAGAACGCTGACATCGAGCGATTCCACCGGGTCGGTGATGGTGCCGGCGTCCCATGACAGCGCGAACCATTTGCCTTCGAGATAAGCGTGAACACTGCCCGGCGCAGAGGGTGATTTCTCCGTCGCCGGGGCCACGGAGAAACCCGCGGCACGGACCTCGTCGAGGAAAAGCCCGGGAGTCAGTGCATTGAGGTCGTGAACGATACGGTTGTAGGGCAGAATCTTGAGCTGACTGCCGGGGAAGAGCACGCCGAGGAACCAGTTGTAGTCCTCGCTGCCGTTGTGTGAGGGATTTTTCGCGCGGCGCTCCGTGCCCACGCGCCACGCGCTGGCGCTGCGGTGGTGGCCGTCGGCAACGTAGGAGAAATCCACGCCGGCAAAGGCGGCCACAAACGGGGCGGGACCGGTAATGCGCCAGACGCGGTGCGCGATGCCGTCGGGCGCGGTGAAGTCGAACACCGGCTGCTCTGCGGCGAGGATGGCGGCGACGCGCTGATTGATGGCGGCTTCGTCTTTATATGTCAGGAAGATCGGGCCGGTGTGCGCGGAGAGCGCGTCCACGAGCCGCGTGCGGTCGTCCTCTTTCACCTTCCGCGTCCTCTCGTGCTTTTTGATGATGTCATTGCCGTAGTCGTCAATATGGCAGGCGGCGATGAGTCCGGTCTGAATATGCGAACCCATTTGCTGCTGATAAAGATAGAGCACCGGCGCCGCCTCACGCTGGAGAATGCCCTCACTGACGAGCCGCTGGAGATTCTTTGCCGCCGTGGCATAAACGATGTCCGAATACGGATCGGTGTTCGGCGGCAGATCAATCTCCGCGCGGTCCACATGGAGGAGATCGTAAGGGCGGTCCGCGGCGAGCGCGCGGGCTTCTTCGGTGTCCACGACGTCGTAGGGAACGGCGGCGACCTGGGAGGCGAGATCGGGACGCGGAGTGAGACCGCGAAAGGCTTGAATGCGCATAGTGGTGGTAAGAAAGGAGCGGCTGCCGTGGCGCAGGGCCGCCACAGGGTCAAGCGCCGCGCCGCTGCCAACGGGCTTGCCGATGGCGCGGGCGGATGAATGGTCAGGCCGCATCCGCCTCTGCATGGACCCCGACCGCTCCACTCATTCACCTCACCGCTCCGAACCGGAGGAGGAACTCCCGCCGCTGCGGCGATCCTTTCCCGTCCCGCGCCGCAGGGAAGCGCCGGTCTCTGAGGAACCTGTGCCGCTCTGGCAGCATTGGGCCATTCGCGGGATGCTCGCTGCCGCCATGCTCATGGCCGGCACTGCGGCGTGGATCAAACTCCGCCCTGACAACACCGCACCGCCCGTCATCACCGGGCCCGAAGCGCCGCAACCCGGCCCGCCGGATGCCGCGCGGGACATTTACTTTGACATCCAGTCGCGGGAGGCCACCGGGCCGCCGCCCGTTGCCGCAGAGATTCCGCCAGTCGAAATCCCGCCGGCTCCGGGGCGCCTCCTAACGGATCTGGATGCCAGATATCTCGGAGCCCTCACCGCCGCCATGAAACACGTCTCCACGCCGGACTGCGCGCAGTTCACCACCGAGATTGAGCGTCTTTGCTCCGGAGTTCCGCTGCCGCCGCCCCAGGATGGCATCCACCCGGAACTCGCCCGCCTCCAGTCC
>JANNVM010000835.1:0-11874 GCA_031414455.1 Verrucomicrobiota bacterium | reverse complement strand
CGCTGGAGGAACTGAGGGAAATCCAGGAGCGAGGCGCGGCGGACTGGCGGGAGCGGCGGAAGGCGGGGGCCACGGGTACGCATTGGGCCACGCACGAACTCGATCCCGAATTTCTACTCATCTCCCGGCGGGGTCGCACGGTCCCGCTGGCCATCCTCACTGAAATCAAACGCCAGCTCTCACAACTCCCATGAAATCTCCTGCCCTCCCTTCGTTCGGCCTCATCGCATGGCTGGAAAACAACCGCGTCACCCTGCCGCTCAAAGGTGTGGAGGCCACCTTCGCCGTGCGCGGCGATCTGGTCAGTGTCGAACTCTGCCAGATTTATCACCAGGACCGCACGCAGCCGCTGGATGTGCTCTATACGTTTCCGCTGCCCGGCGGTGCCGCGGTTTATCGCTGCGAGATGGTCGTGAATGACCGCGTCATCGTCGCGAAAGTCATGGCCGTGGAGCAGGCGCGCGCGGTGGCGGCGGAGAAGAAAGCCGCCGGACACCGCACGGCGTTAATGGAATCCGTGCGCGACAATCTGTTCGAACTCGCGCTCGGCAATCTCGTGCCGGGCGACACGGTCGTAATCCGCATGGCGTGGTTTCAGTCGCTGGACACGATGGGCAGCGAACGGTCGTTCCGCATTCCGTTCACGCCGGGCGTGCGCTACATTCCAGGCACGCCTCTGTTGCGCCGCAGTACCGGAAAAGGAACCAATGACGACACGGACCAGGTGCCTGACGCCTCGCGACTGACCCCGCCACGGATGGATGGCTTTCATCCCGATGCCGCGTGGGTCAGCATCGAAGGCCGCATCGCGCTCGAAGGAGTGGACGCCGCGCGCATGGCCTCGCCGACGCATACCCTGGTGCTGCGGGAATCCAATGGCGTCTCGACGGCGCGCCTCGGCGATTCCGCAGCCGTGCCGGACCGCGACTTCGTGCTCCACCTGCCGGTGCCGGTCTCGGCGGCCCTGACACCTGTCGCATGGCTCACGGAGGATAACGGCGAGCGGCACGCACTTGTCAGGATTATCGCCCCGGACACCACGCCTGCCACGCAGTCGCCGCGTGATGTCTATTTCCTTGTGGATCGTTCCGGCAGCATGGCCGGTGATAACTGGAATGCCACCTGCCGGGCATTTCGCGCGTTCCTCGGCAATCTCGCGCCACAGGACCGCGTGTGGGTCACGTTCTTTGAAACCAGCTTCCGTGATCTTGCGGAAAATCCACTGCCGCCATCCGCGATCCTCGCAGAACCAGTTGTGCAGAAGCTGGAGGAGTGGCCTGTCGGCGGCGGCACGGAACTGCTGCCCGCGCTCCAGCATGTGGTCGCCGCAACACAGAAGCATTCATTGGAGCGCAAGGCGGTGATCGTGATCATCACTGACGGCCAGGTCGGCAACGAGCAAACCATTATCGAAACCATGAAGCCGTTGCCGCACCTCCGGGTGTTCTGCTATGGCATCGATGTGGCGGTGAATGATGCGTTCCTTCGCCGGCTGTCCGCCCAGCAGCGGGGTGCGTGCTGTCTCGCCACGCCGGGCGAAAACATGGAAGGCAAAGTGGCTGGTCTCGCGGCCCGGCTGCGGCATCCGGTGCTCACCGATCTCCAGCCGCCGGACGGCTGGGAGCTTCCTGCCGAAGGCATTCCCGATCTCCATGCCGGCGAATGCCTCACTGTTTCCCTGCGCGCTCCATTCGGTGAAGGCGTGCCCGCGCTATCCTTCCCGGCAAGGGACGGCAACGGCACCCCCGTAAGTCTAACATGCCCTGCCCGGCACGTCACCGATCCGGCCATTGCCCGGCTCTGGGCAAAACAACGCGTCGAGTATCTTCTGGAAAGTAACGACACCGCCGCCGCGGTGCACCTTTCCGAACGGGCCAACATCGTATGCCGCGCCACCGCTTTCATCGCATGGGATGAAGCTGAGCGTCTCGCCGTCACCGGACCGAATCTGGAAGTCTATCAGCCGGCGATGGAGGTGGCCTGCGGACCGGGCATCGTTTGCGCCCCGCCGAACGGGCCGCTGCGCGTCATGGAAAAACGCGCCCGGAAGGGATTTATTATTCCGGAGAGTCTGATGCGGGACCGGCAGCCGGATTTCCTCCGCGAGTGCGAGGACTCATCCCCGCCGCCATCCAGCCCTTTCTTCGCTCCGGCTCCCTCTCCGCCGGAAGATCACATATTCCTCTCACCCCGGCGGGAGCCTGAGTGTTATTTTGAGGCCCGTGTCACTGAATATCACGCCCTCCCCATTACTGAAGATATTCCACCGGTATGGCGTGGCAAATTATCTGCATTGACCAATATCACCATTCCAGAATCCCTGCTCGACCTGCTGGAGCAATGGTCGCTGGCTGATCCCTCCCTCAGCGCGAAGCGCGCAGAAATGCTGGAGCAGTTCGCCGGCCATTTGGCGGCAGTGGTGGAACCCGAAGGTGCATTGCTTGAATGGATTGCGCAGAACCTTGATCTGCCTTTTCGGCGCACCGCGCTCCTCCGTGCAACGAGAATCGCCTCTGAATCCGGCAGTCTCTAATGCCGGCGAGTGGTCTGCGGATTCGTGTATTTGACTTGCCTTGCGGGAGCCGCACCGTCGCTCTCACCAGCCGATGCCTGCATTGACCATCTCCCGTTCCCATACTGTCGCCGTGCTGCTGACCTCTTTGCTGTGCGCAGGGATGGCCGGCGGCGGGGAAATCTCCGCCGACGTGCGCGGCATTCTCGAAAACCGCTGCTATGACTGTCACGCCGACGGGGCGAAGAAGGGCGATGTGGCGTTTGATGCCTTCAAGTCGGAGGCGGAGTTGCTGGCGGACAAGGCACTGTGGCATCGCGTGCTGAAAAATGTGCGCGCGGGTCTCATGCCGCCGCCAGACAAAGAGCAGCCGTCCGCGGAAGAGCGCGCGAAACTGCAGCAGTGGATCAAGAGCGGGGTCTTCGCGCTCAATCCCTCACAACCGGATCCCGGCAGACCGGTGCTGCGCCGGCTCAACCGCGCGGAGTACCGCAACACCGTTCAGGATCTGACCGGCGTGGAATTTCGCGTCCAGGATGAATTTCCCGCGGACGACACCGGGCACGGGTTCGACAATATCGGGGAGGTGTTAAATGTCTCGCCCATGCTGCTGGAGAAGTATCTCGCGGCGGCGCAGACGATCGTGAAGGAGGCACTGGAAAACCGGGGCCGCTGGTTCTCCGGGGAAATCCCGGCGGAGGCCGCGGCCCGCAAGGTGTATGCCGGCGAGCGCCTCACAGAATTCGCCACCCGGGCCTTTCGCCGGCCGGTGGAGCCGGAGACGGTGGAAAAGCTCGTGAAGCTGGCGGAGTTCGTGTGGTCGCAGCCTGACAAAACAGTGGAGCAGGGCATCGGGCGGGCGATGGAGGCGGTGCTGGCTTCGCCGCGGTTTCTCTTCCGTGAGGAATTCACGGAAGCGCCGGCGGCAGGCGACGGACATCCGTTCGTGGACGACTACTCGCTGGCGTCGCGGCTCTCGTATTTCCTCTGGTCCACCATGCCGGATGCGGAACTGCTGAAGCTCGCCGGCGAAAAGAAACTGCGGGAAAATCTGAGCGCGCAGTTTGACCGGATGCTGGCGGATGAACGGTCGCGAATGTTCGTCCGCAACTTTGCGGGCCAGTGGCTCCAGGCGCGGGACATTGAGGTCGTGCCCATTGATGCGAAGTTTGTGCTCATGCGTGAGCAAAAGCCGGATCCGGAGGCGGAAGCGGCGCGGAAGCGGTTCTTCGAGTTGCGCCGCATACGTCAGGAAGAACTGACAAAAGACCAGGAGGTGGAGATGCAAAAAGTGCGTGCCGTCTTCCGGCGGGGCTTTGATCGATTCCAGAATGCGGAGTTTCGCGGCGACGTGCGGCGCGACATGCGAAAGGAGACGGAAATGTATTTCGGTCACGTCCTGCGCGAGAACCGCCCGCTCACGGAACTACTGTCGAGCGACTATGCCTTCCTCAACAAACGCCTCGCCGATCACTACCGGGTAACTGGTGTTGAGGGCGACGAAATCCGTAAAGTCACGCTGCCCGCCGACAGTCCGCGCGGCGGTGTTCTGACCCAGGGGACCGTGCTCGCCGTGACCTCGAATCCGACGCGCACCTCGCCGGTGAAGCGCGGTCTGTTCATTCTCGATAACATTCTCGGAAGCCCGCCGCCGCCACCGCCGCCGGATGTGCCGCCGCTGGAGGACTTTGGGCGCGGGCGCGGGTTCGAGGGAACGCTGCGGCAGAACCTTGAGAAGCACCGCGCCGACGCCAAGTGCGCCTCCTGTCACAACCGCATGGACCCGCTGGGCCTGGCCTTTGAGAATTTCAACGCCATGGGCCAGTGGCGCGAAATCGAACGCGGCCAGAATGTGGACGCCGGCGGCGAACTGGTGAGCGGTGAGAAGTTCCACGGCGCCCGGGAGTTGCAGCAAATCCTTGTCACGAAACACCGCGATGCGTTCCACCGCTGCTTTGTGGAGAAACTCCTCACCTACGCCCTCGGCCGCGGCCTCGACTGGCGTGATGAGACCACGGTGGATCTGCTGCTCGTAAAACTAAACGCGAATGAAGGCCGCCTGCGCGACCTCGTGCGCAGCGTGGTGGAATCCGATGCCTTTCTGCGCCGCAGCGCCGGAAAGTAAATCCCCGTGCTGCGGCGTCTGCGCGGCGATTTCCGTTAAGGGATGATGGCGCGGACCTGGAGGTAGAGGCGGGAAGGCAGCGTGGAAGCGGGAGCGGTGCTGCGCCAGCGGATGGTGACGGTTCCGTCAGGGTTGTTTGTCTGATTCAGCATCGTGAACAGCGTGGAGAGCGGCTGCCATGCAGTGAGGGTGGTGCTGACTCCGGGCTCTAATGTGAAGCCATCGGCACTGCGGCTGCGCGTGTAGGAGAACGTGAGGTAGTCATCCGGGGTGACGGCCGGCGGCACAGTGAGGCTGGTCATGCCGGTCACGGGCCAGGACTGGGAGCCGCCACTGCTGCTGAGGGTTCCGGTGGCAAACTCAATGAGATCGGTCATGCCATCACCGTCGCTGTCCGCGAGGGCTTCCGCAGCCGAGCCCGTTGGGCCTGCCGCACCGGCGGGTGTGCCAGGGGTGCCGTTCAGTTCCAGGCTGGAGCGCCAGTTCTGCGGCAGATTGTGATCGGGATTGGCGACCGGATTATTCAGCACGAGACTGTAGCCGGCCCCATCGGCCTCAGCGGGCCACGGAGCGTCGTCGTCATAGCTGAAGTCCTTGATCGTGCCTCCGGTGCCGGTGATCACAAGGTGCTCGCCGCCATTACCGAGATTGCCGTCAAATACTCCGGCGTTTTTAACGCCCGGGGCGGCACCATAACGCAGGGCGAAGGCACCGGCATTTCCCACCATTACGGCCCGCTCGCCGGGCGCGAGGATGCGCAGATTCGGGTCCGCCACGGGCCATGCGAAGGTGAAGCCGGTGGTGACACTGACACCCGAGAGATCAATCGTGGACGCCCCGATGTTCTGAACTTCGAGATACTCAAACATGTTGTCGTTGTTATACCCCGCAGCGATTTCCGCAGCGGTGGGCTCGGATGGGTTATACATAATTTCGGAAACCACGAGGTTGGCGGCGGTGGCGGGCACCGTGCTGACAACGAACGTGCCCTCGGTGATCGGCGACCACTTGCTGGTCGCCGAGTCGAGCGTGCGGGCCTTGATCGTGACGGGGGAGTTGATGACGATGGGGCCGGAATAGGCCGTCTGGTTCGAGATTTCGCCGTCGAGCCTGAACCGCTGGAGGAGGTCAGCGCTGTTCACTCCGGAATTCAAACCCTGGATAGCGAGGACATTGACACCCGGACGCAAAGCCGCAATTGCGGCGGCATTGTTGGTCGTGGTGACATCTTCATAAATAACTGCCGCCGCATCGTCGTGAACGGTGGAGGCACCCGACGTCCATGTCGGAGCCGCCGCCGGCGGATTCTTGGCGACAATCTGCACTCCGTTGAGCCACGCGATAAAACCGTCGTCGTACTTGGCATAGAGGCGAAGTTTGTCGATGCCGGAGATATCCGCGGCGGTGAGGGTGAACGGCAGCCGAATGTAGCAGGATTGATTGCCCCCTCCCGCCGTTGGCAGCGAGGCGGTGGCCCGCATCGCGGGCATTCCGGGCACGGGGTTTAAGGGAGTGCTCCAAATGATATTGGCATGAGGAATCATGTTCACGCCGGAGGTCCGGGTGTCGTCATAGCCGACGCCATTGATGCCGTTGTACCATGTAATACCTGCCGGCGGTGAGAGCGGGTTAAAATCCGGATCTTTCCAGCTCTTGCCGGTGCTGTCCGCATCCGCCGCGGCACTCTGCGGCACCGTGGCATCGCAGGCATTTGTATCCGTGACCCAGTTGCGCACCACAGAAGAGACGCCGCCCATGGGATCCGTGCCGTCGGTGGTGTAATAGACCGCACCGGCGGCGTAGGTGAGGGTTCCGGTGAGACCGTAGTTGGAAGCAGGCGGTGCGGTGCCGGTATAGGGTGCAATGGTCAGGTTGAAGGGAGCGGTGACGTTACCGCCCTCCTGACTGAAAACCGGGGGACGAAGGATGGTGGTGCCGCTGAGAAAAGCGTCATCAATCCAGTCGAGGCGCAGTTTAAGGAACGACTTAAGATGCACAGCTTCGGACATGGCCGGCGGAGTGGTCACGTTATAGCCGGACGTGGAGAGCGTGGCGAAATCGGTCGCGTCCGTGGTACTCGCGTAGTAGTCGCGCTGATCCCGGCCCGGAGCATTCGGCCAGTCGTAGATGCCAAGGCGCTGCCAGCGCGAAACGTGCCGGGCGGCGGGAACTTCCACACTGGGTGTGCTGTTCGGCCAGATCTGCGGCGAATTGGTGGCCGATCCGTAGGTTGCGATGTCCCAGTTCAGCGAGTTCTTCATATTGACCGCCATCTGGCCGTCGGTCACGACGGCGACAGCAGCGTCAACGCGTCCGATAATATTCGCCGTCTTAAAGGTCGAATTGCGCAGTTGCCAGTAGCGGTCCCAGTGACGCTGCGTGTAGCCGGGATCGGCGCGCAGGCGGCTGTAAAACTGATAGTCCGCCGCGCCGACCAGTGAATAATACCAGTTCCGGTAATTCCAGCCGTCAAGGTAGTCCGCGTTGCCGCCGGAAAGGTTATAGTCCCACAGGGGTGAAGCCTTGATCTTCTGGCCGCGGTCCTTGTAGAAGTAGGTGGAAAGGCGGTAGCCATCTATCTGCTTGAAGATTTCCACCCACCACTGGTTGTCCATAAATGACTGTTCCTCAATGTAGGCACGGTAGCCAATGTTTGGATCAGCAAAATTGACACCGTTAAGCGCGGCTTCGAAGGCGTTTACATAATTCCGCAGCCAGGTCCACTGCGGGTCGCCCACGGCCACTTCCGGCTCGACGATCTGAAGCACCTGGCCCCCGGTTGTGGTGAAGTCAGGGTCCACGGAGGCCTTGTCCTTCTTGAAGATATAACCGCCGCTGATGAGTTCGGGCGAAGTGTCGCAGGGATCGAGTTTCGCAATGTCCACACGGTCGCTGCCCCGTTTTATTTTTTCCACGAGGACATAGACCCCGCGGTAGTCGCCCCAGGTTACTTCGGGGTTGGTGTCGGTGGAAACACCGGATAGAGCCGGTTGATTGAAGAAGACCTCGACAAACTTTACCCGCATCGCGCTGCTCTCGCCGCGAGTGGCAAACATGGATGAATAGGCGATAAAGTTCCGCAGCAGCGTTTTATCGGTGGAAGGTGCGTAGAGCACCCAGTCGGAGTCTGCCGGGAATCCGAGGATGGAAACGTCTTTGTCATTCCCTTCGTTGTCCACGGTTTCCCATGCATACTGACGCTGGGGCATGCCGGAGGAGGATTCACCGCGGACGTGCATGCCGCTGCGGCCCTGGAAATTGATGGGAGCGGTGTCGGTGACTCGCGTGCGGTTGCCGTTGGCCGGGTCACGGTCGAGCACCACGTTATAAGTGTAGCGGAACGGGCGCGCGCCGGGCGTGGCGGAGTTCTCCGAGTCAAGGCTCCGGCCAAAGCTGTCAATGACGACGACCGGGAGATTGGAATTGAACGGCTGGCCGGTGCCGCGGTAGTTGGAGATGCTGCTGTGCAGTTTGAGGAGAGTGCGGCTGGTGACCGGTCCTGCGAGGCGGCCCGGGGCGAAGATGCGCGCGCGCAGATTCGTGCTGGTGGTGACAGCAATGGGAGTGCCGGTGTAGAGCGTTGAAGTCGGGATCGGCGCGGTGTTGTCCGTCGTGTAGCGGACCTCGGCCCCGGCGAGAGCCGGAGTGCCGATGGTTACGTTGACCGGGCCGGTAATGAGACCGCCGTCCCGCGACCACGCCACTTCCTCGGTGACGGGGCCGCCGGAT
The DNA here is from genome assembly GCA_031414455.1 of Verrucomicrobiota bacterium. Taxonomy (GTDB): domain Bacteria; phylum Verrucomicrobiota; class Verrucomicrobiia; order Verrucomicrobiales; family V1-33; genus V1-33. The sequence continues at coordinate 3,508 of JANNVM010000835.1, read as the reverse complement.
TCCTGAAGCCCTTTGTTCTTCGCTCCGGGGCTGGGCACTTCGAGGAAGCCCAGCGTCCACGGATGCCCGAGGTGACCGTAGCTCACATCTTCATACTGCTGAGGGTAGGCCGTGAAGGAATCGATCTCCGTTGCCCCCTGGTAGAGGCCAATGTAGCCGCCGGTTTTGGCGAGAGTGAAACTGGTGTGCAACCGGGTGTCCGGCGTGGTGGGAGCAGGGACGTCATGGCCGAGATAGACGATGAGATAACCGTAAGCGGGGATCGTCTGTGCCGCGGGAAATGCCCACTTTGCGGGCGCGCCGGCATCGTCCGTCAGCGACCAGCCGTTGAGGCTGACAGCGGCCGCGGTGCCGTTGTAAAGCTCCACCCAGCCCGGCGTCCGGCAAAACTCGTCCTCGTAGCCGGTGTTATCCACGACCATTTCCGACAGGGCCACATTGGGCCGGGTAATCGGCGTCGTGGGAGTCGTCGTGATGACCACATTGTCGAGGACGACATCCTCCGTGGCCCCGCCGGTGCGCGCGCTCCATGCGAACCGGTCGCCCGCTACCGGCACCAGCCCGGGTACGGCCAGATTGTTGCACACCACATAGCTCCCAAACGTCATGTCCAGACCGCCCGCGTCCCAGTGAATACTGACAGCTACCGTGGTGTTGTTGAGCTGGTAATTCCCGAAGGCAGACTCGTTGACCGTGACGAGTTGATTGCCGTCAATACGCACATCCAGGGTGCGGGTGGTTTCTGCCGGGCCGTTGATATAGGTGTCGAAACTGATCACCATCCCGCCGGGAAGTTGGTAGCCCTCCTCACCAGGCCCCGCGGCGTCGGAGAGCGGCAGGCCGCCGAAGTTGAAAGAGAAGCCGTCTGCGGGATTGCCGCCGCCACCGTTGAGCGCCAGATCGAACCGCACGTCGAATCCCGCGGCTTCGCTCCCGGGGTCCAAATCGGGCAGCCGATAAATCGCCTGCGAACTGCCGAGACCATTCTGAGTCAGCCGCAGCCGCTGCGACTGCACAGAGGCCGGACCATTGTTGCTGCCGATAAACGAGCCGTCGCCGAGGTTCGTCACCCCGTTGGCGAAAGCATTGTAGTTCTGACTGTAAGACCCCGCCAGCAATGAGTGGGCGGGGGCGAGGAGAGCAAACGCCGTGACGGCGCGAAGGGTAGGGGTTCTCATAGGAGGGCTGCCGGAGGGAAGAATCCGGGACGCACTGGGCAGGCTACCGGATGCAAGCCGTTCCTGTGAAGCTAAAATTTCATCCTCGCTGCATATTTCTTACCTCCGCGCCCTCCAGGCCCGCCTGTTTGACCTGGCACATTCCCGCGCCATCCTCACGCCCCTCATGTTTCCGCCGTCCGACTCAACCGCGCCAGCTTCACTGGAGCGAGTCCCCTTCTGGCGCAGTGTCCGCCAGGCGCTGCGCGGGGAGCAGCACGACTTTACTTCGGAGCGCCTCCACCGCGCCGTCCTGCTCCTCGCCGTGCCCATGGTTCTGGAGATGATCATGGAGTCGCTTTTCGTGGTGGCCGATGTCTTTTGGGTCTCACGCCTCGGCAGCGATGCCGTCGCCGTCGTCGGTCTCACGGAGTCGGTGATGGCGATCATCTATGCCGTCGCCATTGGCATCAGTATGGCGGCGACCGCCATCGTCGCGCGCCGCATCGGCGAAAAAGACCCGGAAGCCGCTGCTCATGCCGCCGGGCAGATTGTGCTTCTCGGAATGGGCGTCGCCTCCGGGCTCGGTCTCGTCATGGGATGGTATGCGCCGGAAATCCTGCGCCTCATGGATGCCGGCGAGGCCGTTATCGCACAGGGCACGGACTTCGCCCGCATCATGCTCGGCGGTAATGCCACTGTCTTCCTCATCTTCCTCATCAATGCCATCTTTCGCGGTGCGGGCGATGCCGTCATCGCCATGAAGACGCTCTGGTTCGCCAACGCCATCAACATTGTCCTCGGTCCGTGCTTCATTTTCGGATGGGGACCATTTCCGGAAATGGGCGTCACCGGCGCGGCAGTCGCCACCAACATCGGGCGCGGTGCCGGCGTGCTCTATCAATTGTGGCACCTCGCCGGCCATCAAAGCCGCGTCCGTGTCCGCCTTCGTCACCTGCGGCCGGAGCGTGAAGTCCTCACCGGTGTCCTGCGCACCTCGGGCAGCGGAATTCTGCAACTCCTCATCAACACCACCAGTTGGCTCGGCCTCTTCAAAATCCTCGCCCCGTTTGGCACCGCCGCCGTCGCGGGCTACACCATTGCCATTCGCCTCATCATTTTTGCCCTCATGCCCGCGTGGGGCCTCGCCAATGCCGGTGCCACGCTCGTCGGCCAGAATCTCGGCGCGCAAAAACCCGACCGCGCGGAATCCTCCGTATGGATCGCTCTCCGTTTCAATGTAATCTTTCTCGGCATCACCGGCCTCCTCTTTGTCGTCCTCGCCGGTCCCATCGTCAGCATTTTCGCGCCCGACGCCGAAGTCTTCGCCTATGGAAAGCAGGCGCTGTGGATCATCAGCCTCGCCTTCCCGCTCTACGCCGCCGGCATGTGCCTGGAGGGAGCCTTCAATGGCGCGGGCGACACCTGGACGCCGACGTACCTCAACTTCTTTTGCCTCTGGGTCTTCCAGGTGCCGCTCGCGTGGTTCCTCGCCCACACCTGCGGACTCGGTCCCACCGGCGTCTTCATCGCCGTGACCGCGGCATTCGGCATCCTCGCTCTGTGGAGCGGAGTGCTCTTCAAGCGGGGGAAATGGAAGTCGAAGAAAGTCTAACGGAACCGCCCGTTACTTCTTCGCCAGCGGCAGCAGCTTCACGTTGCGGAAGGTGACTTTGCCGTGGTCGCCCTGGAGGCAGAGGTAGCCTTTGTGGACTTTGGCGAAGTCCTTCATCGCACCGAACTTGCTCTCGGCCACGCGCTTCTTGAAGTCGTCGCTGTCGAGAACATACTCAAAATACTTCACGCCGTTGATCTCATGCACGCACTTCTCCGGCGTAAGTACCAAACGGAGGTGATTCCACTCGCCGGCGGGTTTGGTGGCATCGAGCGGCTGGCCCGTCTTCGGATCGTTCTCCGGCTTGTAGAGGCCGTAAAGCCAGCCACAGCGCTGTTTGTCAGCGGCTTTGACATTGTCCTCCAGCTGCAATTCCGGGCCCGTCGCCCACACCGCGCCGCCGGCTTTGCTCGCGTGGTAAATCACGCCGCTGTTCGCGCCTTCACCCATTTTGAAATCAAGCTGCAGTTCAAACCAGTCGTACTCGCCTTTGGTGCAGAGATCGCCAGCGTCATGCGGGTCGGCGCAGACGAGATTGCCGTCAATGACCTGCCAGCCCTTGCGGATGGTTTCACTTTTGAAATTGCTCCAGCCTGTCAGGTCCGTGCCGTTGAAGAGCAATTGCCAGCCGGCCTTCTGCTCCGCTTCGGTAAGCGTGTTCGCTTTCGCGGACTCCGCGGAAGTTTCGGCTTTGGGAGAGGCGGCATCCTGAGCGGTGGCGATGATGCCCGCGGCC
>JANNVM010000834.1:0-12200 GCA_031414455.1 Verrucomicrobiota bacterium | reverse complement strand
CAGTTTTCCGGATCCGGCGGCGGCGGAACTGGGGAAACATTGCCTGAGGGTGGAGGCGCATTTGGGACAGGACACGGGGGGCGGGCCGACGAAGTGGTTCGAGCCGCCGGATACGTTGTTCGTGCGTTTTTACACGAAGTTCGCGGCAGACTGCGACTACGTGCATCACTTCGTGACGCTGCGGGCCAACAAGGGCCTGCGCGGCGGAGACAAATGGAGCGGGTTTGGCGGTGCGGGGCTGAAACCGGAGGGTACGGATCGCTTCTCCACGGCCATCGAACCGTGGGGCGACTGGGGCAAAAATCCGCCGCCGGGGCGCTGGAATTTTTACAGCTACTGGCACGAAATGACGCCGTCGCCTGACAAGAAATACTGGGGCAATTCCTTCCCGGTGCCGGCGGCTCCCGGCATCGTTCGGGACAAATGGATCTGCGTGGAGTTCATGCTCAAGCACAACACGCCGGAGAAGCCCGACGGCGAGCAGGCGTTCTGGATAGACGGCGCGCTGCTCGGCCACTGGAAAGGGATCAACTGGCGCAAGTCTGCCACACTCAAAGCCAATGCCCTCACTGTGGAAAGCTACATCACCGACCGCTGGACGAAGAACGCCGTAAACACCGTCTCGTTCGACAACATCGTCATCGCCAAAAACTATATCGGTCCGGCGGCGAAGGGGAAGTAGCGAACTGTTGGCCTGGGCCCGTCATTTTCAGCGCTTCGGAGCTGTCACGTTTAATTGCTTTTCGGGGCGTCGAAGGTGGTGCCATTCTGCGTGTGGACGGCCTTTGTGACTTTGCCGTCTTTGTCTTTGGAAAATTTCACGCTGGCCGGGACAACATGCCATTCGAATTCCGTCGCTGACCTCGGATGAATTTGAATCCTCGGCTGCCCGGAAAGTTGCGCGAAGACACTGTCGCCATCGCGGGTGACGGTCATCACGGCGGGGCCGTATTGATATTCCCCGAGGATCGCGTCGAGTTCCGCGGCGGTGAGTTTCACTTCCGGCTCCGTGATCCGCGGGGCTTTGAAGCTTACGCCGCCCTGGGTATGCCGTGCGGCGATCACTTCACGCTTTTCGTTACGCAGGAAAGTCACCTGCGCATCAGTCACTTTCCAAAAGAACTCATCGGGTGCGCCCGGAAAGATTTCGAACTTCTCCTGGCCGGTGAGTTGTGACTGAAGGCGGCCGTCCTCGACCGTCACCGTCAGCACCGCCCCCTGATAGGCATAGCGGCCCGCGTAGTCGGCATAGGTCTTCTTGTTCACGTTCGGGTCTTCCTTTGGCGGCGGAAGTTTGCGCTCCCGCTCCCCCAGCCCACGACATATCCCAGTCGAGCGCGGGCGTGGCTTTGTCGTCCGCATAAGAATAGCCGAGCGCGATGCCGGGCGGCTGCGAGGCGTTTACGAAGATGCCGGTGTCCTTCATTCCGAGCGGTTCAAAAAAGGTCTCACGCAGGAAAGCGTCGAGCGATTTTCCGGAGACTCTGGCCACGATTTCGCCAGCCAGGAAATAAGCGGAGTTGTTGTAATGAAATCCCGCGCCCGGGGCGAAGTCAGGCTTATCGTCGCGGAACCAGGCGATGAGTTCGTCCGGCGCGATGGGTTTGCTGACACGAGCCATGAACTCCGGTTTATCCGTATAACTGTGAATGCCGGACGTGTGCGTGAGCAGTTGATGCACTGTGATTTCTCCGCCGCCGGGAAACCCGGGGAAAAATTTCCCCACCTTGTCGGTCAAAGCGAGTTTTCCGTCCTCAGCGAGGCGCAGAATGGCGGCAGCGGTGAATTGTTTCGTCACCGATCCGATGCGGAATTTTGTGTCCACTGTCACCGGCGTCTTCTTTTCCACACCGGCAAACCCGAAGCCGGCCTGAAAGGCAATTTTTCCATCGCGTGCCACGAGCACCGCCATGCCGGGCAACTGGCCTTTTGTCAGCTTTTCGAGATGCCCCTTCAACCCCTCCTCGAAAGACACCTCCGCAGCACACGGCATTACCGCGACGAGTGACATGAAGATCGCAATGACAGCGGAGACGCGGGAGAGCGGAGTCATGGCTATGCACTGCCGCCGACTGGACCGGCGGTCAAGGGCCGCGACGCTGCGGCTTCCCGGCGGCTATGGGGATTTGATTTGACGTTTTCCGCTATCCGGGCTTCAGCACTCCGGCGGTATTATTGAATTTATCCATTGTCCGCCCCTACCAACCCCATACCCCTTCCACCTCCATGAGTGAATTGATAGACAAACGCATTGCCGAACTGGAAAAAGAACTGACCGCACTGCGGCGTCAGAAACTGGCCGGTCTGCAGGAGCAGATGGCCGCCCTGGAAGCCTCCCTGACAGGAGCGCCCGCCGCGGCACCCCGCCAGGGGCGTCCGCCGAATTCTGCTGCCAAAGGCAAAAAGCAGAAGGCCACCAGGGGATGGGCTTCGGACCTCGGCACCAAGCCGCAAACTGCTTCCACGAGGAAGACGGCCAAAGGCCGCGGGCGTCCCCGGGGGAAACGTGTTTCCGACGAGGACGCGCTGAACAAAATCACGAAGATTGTGGCCGCCGCCGGCAAAGAAGGCACCTCCGCGCGCAATGTTTCGCTGGCTTCCGAACTCTTCTATCCGCGCGTCATCGCTCTCATGGACGGAAAATTCAAGAAGAGCGGCGCGGGCAAGTGGACCCGCTACACTGTTAAATAGTTCTTTGCATCGCCGCCGCGGGGCTCCGGTCCCGCGGCGGCTTTTGTTGGGACCCGCGGTTTCAATTTTCTGCGCCTTCACACTTGCCGGAAAAATGAGTGGCTGATTGACTGACCGCCCGGGGAGTGCCCCGCGAATTGCCGCCCATGCCTGAATCCATCGTCTTTCCCGCACCGCCAGCGGAACGCCCCATCGCGTCCGGGAAGTACTTCCGGCGGGGCGGCAGGCTGTGGACCATGCACGGGCTGAGCTACGGGCCGTTTTTTGGGGCGGACTCACTTCCCGTACCGGAACGCGCCGCGGCGGACCTCGCCATGATCGCGACATGGGGTGCGAATACGATCCGCCTGTTCACGGCACCTCCGGAATGGTTTCTCGACCTCTGTGCGGAACACGGACTCAGTGTGATGACCGGCGTGGCATGGACCGACCATGTGGATTTCCTGCATTCCGCGGCGGCACGCCGTGAGGCAGTTATCACCGTGCGCGACACCGCACGGCGGCTGGCGCACCGGCGCGAGGTGGTGGCCCTCATGGTGGGCAATGAAATCCAGGCACCGCTGGTCCGCTGGCTGGGACCGCGCCGGGTCCAGCGATTTCTTGAGACACTCATTGATGCGGCGCGCCAGGAAGCGCCCGATTTGCTGCTGGCCTACGCCAATTATCCCACCACAGAATATCTCCAGCCGGCGAATGCAGACTTTACGGCATTTAATGTCTATCTGGAGACTCCGGAGGCCTATGACCGCTACCTCGCAAGACTGCAAAACCTCGCGGGTGATCAGCCGCTCGTGATTTCGGAGTTTGGGGTGGATGTGAAAGCCGGCACGGAAGAGAAGCAGGCCGCGGTGCTGGCCTGGCAGCGGCGCATCGGCCTCGAGCGCGGGGTGGCGGGTAATATGCTGTTTTCGTTCACTGATGAATGGCATCGCGGCGGAGAGGAGGTGACCGGCTGGCAATTTGGACTGACAGACCGCTCCCGCAGCCCGCGCACGGCATGGGTCCAACTGGCGGGCGGCCCGCCGTTTGTCAGTTCCCTGCTGCCGCCGCAGCCGCCGCGCGTGAGTGTCATCGTCTGCACCCGCAACGGCGCGGCGACGTTGCCGGAGTGCCTCGCCGCAATTGCCAGGCTCGACTATCCTGACTTTGAAACCATCGTCGTGGACGACGGCAGCACCCAGGATATCCGGAGCATTGTGGAACAGCATGCCGGGCTGCATTACGTGCGTCAGGATCCGCAGGGGCTGAGCGTGGCACGGAATACGGGTGCGGCGGCATCCACTGGAGAAATCCTTGCCTATACGGACGACGACTGCGTGGTGGAACCCTCGTGGCTGATTCATCTGATGCGGACGTTTGAGCGACCGGAAGTCGGAGCTGCGGGCGGGCCTAACATTCCCCCTGCGCCGCTGAACCGCAGCCAGGCCTGCGTGATCGCCGCGCCAGGCGGACCGGCCCACGTGCTTCTGACGGATACGACGGCGGAACACGTCCCCGGCTGCAACATGGCCGTGCGCCGCAGCGCGTTCGATGAACTCAGTGGTTTCCGCCCCAAGTATCACGCCGCCGGCGACGATGTGGACTTCTGCTGGCGGCTGCTCGAAAACGGCCACGTCATCGCGTTCAACGCGGCCGCGATGGTCTGGCATTACCGCCGGTTCACGGTGCGGGCGTTTCTCCGGCAGCAGTCGGGCTATGGCAAAGCGGAGGCGCTGCTCACGTCGCGCCACAGCAGCCGGTTCGGCCAGCTCGGCGGAGCCCGCTGGCGCGGCGTGGTCTATCATCCTGCAACGCGCCGACTCGCGCACCAGGAGAGCCGCATTTACTCCGGCGTGTTCGGTTCCGCGGGCTATCAGGCGGTGTACGGAGCCCCGGCGTCGGAAATCGGCTGGCTCATTACCGGATTCCCCTGGTGGCTGCTGACCATCGCCGTGGCCCTGAATGCCCTGTGGCTTCCCGGGATTATCTGGCTGGCCGCGCTCATGGCGGCGACTCCGCTGCTCCAGACGTTGCGCCAGGCGCGGCGGCTGCCGCTGCCGGAACCGTGGCGCGGCGTCCGCTCGCGACTGCTGCTGTGGTTTCTCCTGCTCGCCCAGCCGGCGGTGCGCGGATGGAGCCGCTTCCTGTGGAATGTCAGGCTCGGTACTGCGCCGGGCGGGCCGTGGTTTGCCCGCGGATCTGATCCGCGGCCGCGGCTGTGGTTCTACAAACGCGTGGCGGCGCTGGAACTGTGGAGCGAAACCGGAGCCGACCGGCATCAATTGATCGCCGCCCTGATAGAATATCTCAGGGGCCTGAAGGCACCCGTGGAGACCGACGACGGCTGGCGCGACTGGGACATGGAAACGGCCGCCGGACGCTGGTGGCGTGTGCGCTTTGCCTGTGTCACCGAATATCACAGCGGTGCGCGATGTCTCACCCGGGTCCGCATTGCCACGCGCGCCACGGCGGCCACGGTGCTGCTTTTCACGGCAGCCATTCTCGTCTCAGTGGCGGTGGTATTCATCGCGCGCTGGCATCCGGTGTGGACGCTGGGCGTGCTCTTCACCGGCAGCGTCCTCTTTGAATGTCTCCACCACGCAGCCGTGACGCACGCGGCCAACACAGTGGTCAAGGCCGCGGCCGGCACCGGATTCCTGCCCGTGGGCCGTGCCGCGGAGCCCTCAGGGCCTGACAAGCACCGTTGAGCGGCTGACAGCGGCACCGCGGTCATTTCCCTTGTAGCCCCGGCGCGTCAGCATTTACTCGCCGTGTGTTTCGACCGACCAAGTTGCTGCCGTCATGGTGCCTCGCCGCTGTCATGCTGGTGCTGGCGGTGTGGAGTTGCGGCCAGGAAACGGCACCAGCGCAGCCGGTCCGGGAAACCCTGCCGGAAGCGCCCGCAGACGGACTGCTTGACGAGGGAAATATCTTCAACGCTGAGGAGCGTGTCCTCATGGTGGCGGAACTGGAGGTTTTCCGCCGTCGCACGGATTTGCCGGCCCGGGTCGTGACCGTCAATTACGTTTTCGGCGAAACGGTGGGTCAGTACGGCGAGCGGCTGGTGACCGCATGGTCCGGGAACAAAGGCGGTGTGGTACTGCTCTACGAACGCGGCTCCGGACAATTGAACTACAGTGCCACTCCCGCTACGCTGGGACCCACTGAGAACACCCAGGCGCTCTTCCTTTCGGCAAGCCGGGCCGCAGCGTCGCTGCCGGAAGAAGCCACCGCCGCGCAGCGTTTGCGCGCAGCCATGCACAGTCTGACCCTTTCCGCCGCGGCATTGAAAAAGACGGATCCCTCATCCCCGGGGTCTCCCGCACCAGTGACTCCCGGATCTCCGGCCGACGTGGCAATTGCGGCGCTGCCCGCACCACCGGTGGACTTTGTAATTGATGAGGCCGAAGTCTTCGACCTCACCGAAGAGGCGGCGTTGAAAACGGAACTGGTGACCTTTCACAGCAAGTATGGCATGGACATTTATGTCGCGACTTACCCGGTTCTGTCTGACACTCCGCCGCAATTGCTGGCCGAACGGCTCGCCCGGAAGTGGCTCCCGGCCCGCTGCGGCGCCGTGCTGGTCATGTCTCGGGCCGACGGCCCTGACGAACAGCCGCATGGCATCGCCGGCTCAGCACTCAATGAGCAACGCCTCCGTTCCTCCGTATTGAACGACGCCATCGAAGAGGCGAAACTCAAAGCCCGGGAGGCAGCGACCGCGCCGGGGGGATCACCGGCCAAAGGCCTCCGTGCCGCGGCGGATCATCTCATGCGGACGTTCGCCGTGCGCAGCGCTCCGCCGGACACCCGCACGGAATCGTCCGGCCCGTGGCGGATCATCACCGGCCTCTCGGCTGCTTTCGTCTTCGGCTCGGCCCTGCTCTTCCTGTTTCACCGCTTCCAGGAGCGGCTCGAGCGTCGCACCGTCGAGCCGCTATTCTTCCCGGATGTCACCGTCGGCTGCCGGCTTGGTGCCCCCCACGGCGGAGGACAGGTCGCCGGTATTTCCTTCGATAAAAACCCAGGGCCATAATTTTCATAATTGGAAACTTGCAGGAAACGCCGCCTGCGGGCATCGTAACGGACATGAAACCGGCCACGTTTCCCCTGCTTCTCGCCCTCCTGCTGTCAGCGCTGCCCTGCCTCGCAGGAAAATCGAAATCCACCGCCGCTCCCGGCGGCAGTGATGCCCGGGGCACGGCCATTGTCGCCTATTGCCAGAAGAGCCGCGGTAAGAAAATCGGCAACGGTGAGTGTTGGACGCTGGCGAACGAAGCCTTCAAGAGCACCGGAGCGAAACGCCCGGAAGGACAATTGCGGGTCTGGGGGCGACGCCTCGATCTCCGGCGGGAATCACCGCTGCCGGGCGACATCCTGGAATGTGATCGCACCCGCTTCGCCGACGGCAGTTATGTCATGGCGCAGCACACTGCCGTCATCATTGGCGTGCAATCCGCAACGCTCGTCCGCATCGCCGAGCAGAACTTCTCCGGAAAAAAGAAAGTCACGATGCGCGACCTCGAACTCGGCTGCATCCGCGGCGGAAGCATCGCGGTGTACCGTCCGCAATGAGGATAATCCGACTCCCCGAATGAGAGAACCGCGGTTTTTTGAATTGATCCTCACTCCGCAGGAATCGCAGCGCGGGCATGGCGGCAGCCTCCCTGTGTTCGTCGCCCAATGAGCAGGCAAACACGGGCAGGCAAAGGCCATGCCCGCGCTACGGAATCATCCTCACGGATGCACCGCCCGCCAGGATGTCAGGCAATCTCCAGCACCTTGGCCACGACCTGATCCGGATAGGGAAGCTGCAGTTTCTCCAAAGGCGGGCTGTATATGGCGGGCGCGTCCACGGCGCTGATGCGGAGAACGGGGGCGTCAAGTTCGTCGAAGCACTTTTCCTGAATCATGCTGCTGATCTGCGCGCCGACACCGCAGAAGGGTTTATTCTCCTCCACATAGATGGCTTTGTGCGTTTTGCGCACGGAGTTGAGGATCGTCTCCTCGTCGAGCGGGCGGATGCTGCGCAAGTCCACCACTTCACAGTCAATGCCATGCTCCGCCGCGAGAATTTCCGCGGCTTTCAGGCATGTCAGGACGGCGCGACCGTGACAAATCAGGGAAACGTCGGAGCCCTCGCGCTTCACGTCAGCAACTCCGATAGGGATGGTGTATTCACCCTCGGGCACTTCACCGAGGTCGCCATAGAGCAATGTATTCTCCATGACATAAACGGGGTCGTTGTCGCGAATGGCCGACTTCATGAGCCCCTTGGCGTCGTAAGGTGTGGCCGGGCAGACGACTTTAAGCCCGGGAGTGTTGGCGATGAAGTTCTCCGGCGTATGGCTGTGCGTGGCACCGACATTCGTGCCGCCATTGGCCGGCCCGCGGATGACGATCGGGCAATTGATCTGGCCGCCGCTCATGTAGCGCACGCTGGCCGCATTGTTGATCATTTGGTCCCACGCGACGTAGGCGAAACTCCAGAACATGAGTTCCATCACCGGCCTCATGCCGAGCATGGAAGCGCCGATCCCCATGCCGATGAATCCCGCTTCGCTGATCGGCGTGTCCACCACCCGCTTGTCGCCCCACTTCTTCCACAGGCCCTCAGTGACTTTATAAGCACCATCATACTGCGCGACTTCCTCGCCCATGAGCACGACATTCTCGTCCCGGGCGAGTTCTTCATCAAGAGCATGGCGGATGGCTTCGCGGTAGGTAATGAGGGGCATGGCGGGGATCTAAGATTTACGATTTGAGATTTAGCAACGCGGCTGGTGCATGAGGAAGCAAAAGAGGCCGCCGGCGGTTTCAACCCTTCCGTAGTAGGGATTGTTCTCCATTTTGGCAAGCGGGCGGCCACTGAGGTCCGAAACCTTAAGCCAACTCTCTATGAATCGCCTCATCCGCATCGCTGCCGCAGTCGTCTTCCTTTCCGCCTGTGCGGCTGGGGATAGCCTTGCGCAGGCGACCGGAGAGCCGGCACAGACCTGCTCGCTGGCAGATGATTTTTCCTCCACCACCATACAGCGCCGGCGATGTGTGGACCTACCGGATGGATGACTCATCCAGTCCTTCCCCGGACTTCCCGTTGCCGAGCCTGGTGAAGCGCGGTGCGAATGCGTTGTGGAGTTCGGATTTCCAGACGCCGCCGATGATGTGGAGCGAGGCCGAAGGCTACTGGGGCATTGGAAAGAACACCACTTCCAACGAATTGGTTTCGCTCCTGAATGGCACGAGCTGGAAACCAGGCGAGGTTTTGCTCCATCCGAAAGGCGGCGGTTCTCCATCGGGGCTGGTCATTTGCTGGACGGCACCGCAGAGCCTGCAGATTGATTTGAGCTACACCCTGGGCCGCGCCTCGCCCCACGGAAACGGCATCGGCTACGAGATCCTCCGTCGCACGAGCGGAGGCGATACGCGGCTCGTTGCACTTCAGAACACCGGCAGCAGCCTTGCCAACGAATTCACCGGGATGCAGGTCGCGAGGGGGGGATCAGTTGCCTGTCGGGTCGGCATGAGGACTGGCAGAGTGGACTCCTCCAGCTTGGCGCCGTGGACAGCGGCCGGGATCTGACCGCACCGCGGCCGGACATCACTGAGGGCGAGATTCGCTGGGCATGCCGAGGATGCGGGCGATGGCGACCATGCCGGGGTCGTCGAGGCCGATGGACTTTTCTCCGAACATGCGGGCGCGGCCGATTAGGTTGGGGCGGGCTCGGAAGTCTTCGAGGATCTGGAGGGCGGCTGTTAGCGACTGGCGGGGGAGGGATTCGGGGTCTCCAGTGGTGGCGGCGGCGAGGCGGATGGCTTCGAGAGAGTCGAGCATGGTTTTGTCGCCAAGGTTGCTGCGTCCGCGGGCCATGAGGGCTTCGATCACCTGACCGAGGAGCGGGGCGACATCGGCCGGGTCGAGCGTTGACTTGCCCGCCGTTGCTTTTGTCAGGGTCATGAACGCGACAGCCATGAGGGTGCCGAAGCTGGATCCCGAGGCGCGGGTGCAGGCGAGGGCGCAGCCTTTGAAGAGGTCTGACGGTGTAACGGACGGGGCGGCGAGTGCATCGCGCATCAACCGGGCGCACTTTTCCAGCGTCGCACCCAGGTCGCCGTCGCCGAGGCGGCCGTCAAGCTCGTTCAACTCGGGAGCGGCGGCAATCATGCGCTCTGTGCATTGCTCGAGCCACGCATGGATATGAGTGGTGGTGTAGCTCATCCGACTCTCCAGAAGGCGCAGTTGGCGGGGGCGTGGAGCAGGGATTCCAGCTCCGCGTCGAGCTGGCAAATGGTAATCGAAGCGCCGGTCATTTCCATGGAAGTGGCGTAGCGTCCAACGAGCGGCATGACGACGGTGACGCCGAGTTCGGCGAAGCGTCTGGCGAGATAGCGGTAGATGATATAGAGTTCCTCGTGCGGGGTCGCGCCGAGGCTGTTGACGAGGACTGAAATGCGGTCGCCGCTGGCAAGGGGGCGGTCGGCGAGAAGGCGGTCGAGCATTTCCCCGGCGACTTCGTCGGCGGATTTCATTTTGCCGCGCCAGATGCCCGGCTCGCCGTGAATGCCCATGCCCATCTCGATTTCATCGTCGGCAATTTCGAACGTTGGCTTGCCGGCTTCAGGGACGGTGCAGGGAGTGAGGGCGACGCCGATGGAACGACAGGCGTCAGCGGCTTTTTGGGCGGCGGCGGTGACTTCAGTGAGGGAGGCGCCGGCGGCGGCTTTGGCACCGGCGATTTTGAAGGCATAGACCATGCCGGCGACGCCGCGGCGTTTCCCGGCTTCGTCCGGGCCGGCGCTGGCGACGTCGTCCGCCACGAGCACGGTGGTGGACTCGAGTCCCTCCAGCTCCAACATTTCGCCCGCCATGTCGAAGTTCATGCGGTCGCCGCCGTAGTTGCCGTAGAGGCGGAGAACGCCGGCACCACCGTTGGCCAGTTTCATGGCATCAATGCAATCAGCCACGCTCGGTCCGGCAAAGACATTGCCGATGGCGCAGGTGTCCAGCAGGCCCTCACCGCAGTAGCCGGTGAAGACCGGCAGGTGGCCGGAGCCGCCGCCGGATACGATCCCGACTCTGCCGGCGATGGCGCCGCCGGGCCGGTGAATGACGCGACCGCTTTCGCCGCCGCGGGCGTAGAATTCGGGATGCGCCAGACAGAGGCCATCAAGTGTCTGGTCGGCGTAGTCGTTCGGGTGGTTGAGCAGTTTTTTCATTGGTTATTCGCGGGGTGGGCGTTAATCGATCCTCACCGATTCCCATTTTTTCTGAAACGAGGGGCGCTCGAAGACCTCGGGGTTGACGACGGTGCCGGGGTATTTGCCATGGGCGAGGTCGATCAGGTTCCGGCAGGCCATGGCACCGATGTCGCGGAACAGTTCGCGCGTCCATCCGATGTTGTGAGGGGCGAGGATGACGTTGTCGAGGCCGGCGAAGCGGTGAGGCTGCGTAATGGGTTCGCCGGTGAAGCAGTCGAGGGCGGCACCGGCGATCCGTCGGCCGGCCAGCACTTCGAAAAGCGCGTCTTCATTGATGATGCCGCCGCGGGCGGTGTTCAGGATGAAGGCGTCCGGCTTCATCAGGTCCAGCTCGGCAGCGGAGATGAGGTTTTCCGTCTGCGGATTGAGCGGGCAGTGCACGGTGATGAAATCCGACCTCGCCATCAGATAGGGAAGGTTGACTGCTTTGGCACCGTGGGCGGCAATGGTTTCCGGATCCACGCCGGGATCAAAAACCAGCGGCGGGTTCATCCCGAAGCCGCTGAGCATGCCTGCGACCGAGCGTCCGATGCCGCCAAAGCCGATGATGCCCGCGGTGCGTCCATGCAGACCGGTGCCCATGATCAGCCCGCGCTGATCCCAGCGGGCTTCGCGCATCTGGAGGTCCTTGGCACGCATCCGATAGGCGAGGGCGAGCATCCAGCCCACCGTCGCCTCGGCCATCGGGCGGTCCACCGCGCCGCCAGTGATGCACAGGACGACATCGTGCTCCGTGCAGGCGGCGACATCGACGGCGTCATAGCCGACGCCGAAGCGGCTGATGGCCAGCAGTTCCCGGCTCTGCGACAGGCTGTGCCGCGTGACGCGGGGAGTCAGCACGATCACGCCGTGCAGTCCGGCGAGTTGCTCCGGCGTGATCTCGTCTGCGTGTTCGGGGAAGGTGTTGAACGCGATGCCGGGCGAGCGTTCGAGCACGCTGAGATCGAAGTCCGGGTAAACCGGAATGCCATTGCGGAAGAAGTCCCCGGTCAGGCCAATGCGGAAAGTCGAAGCTTGCGGGGATGATGATGTTGGGGCGGTCATTCAGTTAGGGAGCGTGGCCGGCAACTGGCGTGTCGTCAGGTTTTGCGGGGTGGGTGCGCCACCAGTTGGCGAGCACGGAAGCGGTAAAGTTCATGATCGGGCCGAAGACGATGGGGGCGAGTCCGAGAGTGGCGACCTTGCCCAGCTTCGTCGCGATGCCCACGGCGAGGCCGGAGTTTTGCATGCCGACCTCGATGGCGATGGTGCGGCAGGTGATGGTGTCCAGA